>JADFGU010000054.1 GCA_022567535.1 Planctomycetota bacterium
TCAGCCCCGCCGGGTCGTCCGCCCCCCGGTTCAGCCGCAGACCTGTCGAGAGGCGCTGCAGCCGAAGCTCCAGCTCCTTGTTCGTTCGCTCGAGATTGGCTCGTGCGAAGAGGCTCGGTACATTCGTGTTGATCCTAGCCATGGCAATCCTCCGTGATTGAGGCTAAGTGCTGTGGGTCATTGCTCGACGCCGCACAACGCTGTGCTCGCCGCCGGCGTCTCATCCGGTCGTGTGTCTTTTCCGTGGTGTGTCCGTGTGGGCCGGGTCCGGTCTCGAGGTTCGTGGTTCGGCCTCGCGTGCCGTCGACGGTGCGATCAGCCCGCGCGATCGCGACCTGGTCTTCGCGGGGCCGGCAGAGATCGGGTGCGTGAAGCCCGCCAGGTCAGCGCTCTTGAACTTCGCCGCCCGCTCGTTCTCCTGGCGTATGGCGTCGTACACCTCTTTGCGGTGCACAGCGATGCGTGTCGGCGCGGTGATCCCGAGGCGGACCTTGTCCCCCCGGATATCGACGACGGTGATCTCGATCTCGTCGCCGATCATGATCGTTTCTTCGCGCTGACGTGAGAGGACCAACATAGGTCGGCTCCTTCCTCGTGAGCCCCCGGGCCGCTCTAAACGCCCGGAGGGTTGCGTCTGGTTCTCGGTCGCTCGTCCATGAACGCCCGCTTCGCTCGGTTCGGGCGAGCGGATACCGTCGGGCCACAGGCCCGTCGCTCGACCCCCGAATATTCCGATCGACTCAGGCCGACACCGCCTTGGATGACGCCTGCCCGATTTTCACCAGCGGGTGGCGCGTCGTCCAACGCTTCTCGGCGAGAACCATCTGTTCACCAACGCGCCGAAGCGTGTTGATCACCAACGGCCCCTGGAGGTTGCCCGTCAACTGGTCTTCCAGCTTGTTCACTATGCAGAAGACCTGGGCGTCGTCCAGCTTCTCAAGCCCGAGATCCGACATCTGCTCCTTGCGGATCGGCACCGAGTAGTCCTTCACAAACAGGCTCGGGTCCGTCACCACAAAGGCCAACGACGGCTCGTCCATACTCTGAAGCCAGAAGAAGCACGCATCGTCCCCCGGCTCCAGCAAGCAATACTGCTTCTGGCCCGGGAAACCGAGCAGCCCCTTGGGGAAGGTGATCACGCGGTCCTCCGCGATCTCGATCACCCCGAATCGTGTGGTCCGCACTTCCATTTGTGCGCTCCAATGTTCGGCCGACCATCTTGAACCGCCCGGCTCCATACCGGGACGACATCCTGTCTGGTCGGGCCCGCGGCCGATGCGGGTCCGAGGTTCAATCCGTCCGCCGGGTCTTTCGCCCGTCGGGCAGTTCGGGTTAGCCCAGGAAGTCCAGCAGCGTCCTGGACCCCATCATCGCCGTCGTCTGCAGACTCGCCATCAGCTGCGTCTGCAGCAGATTCAGACGCACCGCCGCCTCCGCGAAGTCCAGATCACGCATCTCCGATCTGATCTGCTCGTCCATCAATGCCTGGTCCTCCTGACTCGTGATCGCCTTGGTCACTCGATTCGTGAACCCGCCGACCAGCGCCCGCGCCTGCGAGACTCTGTCCACGGCTTGTTCCAGGTGTTCAGCAGCAAAGGTGATGCCAAACGTGTCGTTGCTCATAAGAGCGCCGTGCAGGTCAAGCAGATCCGAGAAGACGCTCGACACGCGCACCTTTGACCGGTCCGAAGACGTGAATGTTGCGCCGCCGTTGGAGCGCACCCCGTCCTTCAGCCCCAGCTGCGAGAACGCCGGCGAATCGTTCAGCTTCGCGATCTGGATCGCCTGCGGGAACGCGCCGTCCTGCGTGAACGAGATCCCGTTCGAGGTCGGGGACAGGGCGGCCTGGAAATCCGCCGGCACGCCGATCCCCTGACTGG
The DNA here is from genome assembly GCA_022567535.1 of Planctomycetota bacterium. Classification (GTDB taxonomy): domain Bacteria; phylum Planctomycetota; class Phycisphaerae; order Phycisphaerales; family UBA1924; genus JADFGU01. Next base: position 1,881 of record JADFGU010000054.1, read on the forward strand.
CCGCCTCCGCGTTGATTCGCGCGATGATCGTGCCCACCGTCACCATGTCGCTCGGCCGAAGATCCACATCGAACGCCCGACCGTTGCCCAGCGTCACGCGGAAGTCGCGGTCGAGCGTCGGGTCCGGCTGACCCGTCAGCGGATCCGACCGCCCCGAGAGCACCTGCACTCCCGCACCGAAATTGAAGTCGGTCACGCGCGTCTGGGCCGAGAACGACCGAATCCCCAGCCGCTCCGCCGTCGTGTCGCCCACCGATATCCCGGAGATCGACATGGCGCCGACCCGGCCGGCCGAAACCTCGTTGACCACATCGATCCCGTCTCGGCCCGCGTTGATCTCGACGCGAACACCGATGTCCGCGCCCTCGATCAGGTTCTTGACGTCTCCGAACGTCTGCGCCCCGGACAGATCGATCACCCGCACCTGGCCCGCGTTCTCGATCCGAATCGAGCCCAACGCCTGGCCGTCGATCAGCCCCGTCGATGTGCGCCAGGTCAGCTTCGGGTCAAGGTCGATGCCGACGATGGACGCGGCGCTGAACTCCGCCATCGCACCCGCACCCGTCAGCCCGAGATCCGCCGCCGTCACCCCCCCAGCCTGGTCATAGAACCTTAGCGTCGGGTCCGGCCCGCCGTTCGCGTCCGGTGCCACGTCGATGGTGATCGCCCCGCCGGTGATCGACACCCCGCCGGCTCCGAGGATCGTCACGCCGTTCGTCTGCTCGTACGACTGGATCGCGGCCCGCAGCGCGTCCAGCACGTCGCCCACGGTGTCCGCCCCGGTCAGATCCACCTGCGCCCGGGCCAGCCCGTCGAAGCTGAACTCAACCGTCCCACTCGACACGCCCAGCCCGCGCCCGCCGCGCAGGTCTTCGAGCCGAGTGTCCGGCGTCAGGTCCAGGTCGAACCCGACCGTCCCGTGCACCCGCGCCGACACACCGGCAATCGGGTTGCCGCGCCCGAGGGTCACTGGCACAGCCGTGCCCAGCCCGAGGTCCGTCACCAGCCCCGTCCCCTCGCCCACGTAGCGATACCCGCTGAGGAACGACTCGACCGGGCGAGTTCCCGGCGTGCTCCCGCCGAACATGTGCCCCGAGATCGACGAGCGGTTGACCGTCTGGAACAGCCCGTCCAGCAGCGACTGGATCACCAGGGCCTGGTTTCTCCTCTCCGACGCGCTGGACCCGACGTTGCTCTGCTCGGACGCGATTGACTTCGCCTCCAGGATCATGTCGCTCACTTCGGCCAGCGCCGCGTCCAGCCCGTTGAGCGAGCTGGTCGCGTGGTCGAGGTTTTTGAGCCGCTGCTCGGCCCGCTCGAGTCGGCTGTCCAGCGTCAGGATCATGGTCGCCCGCACCGGATCGTCGCTGGGACGGTTCACCAGCCGCCCCGTCGCCAGCTGAGACTGAACCGTGAACAGCGACAGGTTCGTACGCGTCAGGTTCGACAGCGCGATCCGCGTCGAGAGAAGGTTCGGCACCCGCGCGATGTTCAGTGGGATTGAGCTCATGGCGTCACACCAGCGAGATGAGTGTCCGGGTCAGTTCGTCCACGATCTGAATAAACCGCGCGGCCCCCTGGTAGGCGCGCCGATAGTTGATGAGATTCAGCGACTCTTCATCCACGCTCACGCCGCTGGTCGCGTCGCGCTGCGCCTGGAGACTCTCGCGCACGACGCGCGTCGCGTCCGCGTTGGTTCGGGCCGCCCCCGCCTTCACCCCAAGATTCGACACCGCGCCCGCCCAGAACTCGTCGACGCTCATCCCGGAGAACGCCTCGAGCGCCTCGGACTGCACGCCCGCGATGGCAAGGGCTGTCCCGTTGGCCACGAACGTCCCGTTCTCGTCACGCCCCAGCGTCACCCCCGTCGGATCAGCCTGAAGATCGGCGCGAACGGCGATGTCGCCCGCCGACGTGCCCTCGAAGAAACTGTTCACGCCCAGCGTCGCCAGCACGTCCGAGCTGTCCTGGGCGAACGAGAACTCGTACCCCGCCGACGCGGTGATGCTCATCCTGCCGTCCGGCGACACCGTGGCGCTCAGCCCGGTGATCGCGTTCAGCGCCGCCGTGATGTCGTCCAGCGACGTGTCATCCTGAAAGCCCGCGCTGCCGCTCGCGTTGATACCGTCCAGGTCCACGTCGATGCGCACGATCTCGGTCGCGCCGGTCGCGGTGCTCGTGACGTGCACCATGAACCCGCCGTTGGTCGGCCCGAACGGGAGCCCGGACAGCGACGTGTTGTTCGGATCGTTCAGCGCCAGGCCCCGATCCGCGGGCAGGATCCGCAGGGTTGACATCAACGACGTGAACCCGCGCTCGTTGCGGCCCGTCGCGTGAAGCCGATTCACGCGGAATATCAGCTGCGCCGCCAGCTCGTCCAGCTTCTCAATCGTGTCGACGATCGTCGCGTCGCGGCTGCTCAGCAGCGCCCCGATCATCCCCTCGTTGATCGGGAGTCTGGTCCCGTCCGACGTGACCCGCACCGCCACGCTGATCTGGTTCCCCTGGCTCGTCCGTTCGAGCGTCAGCCCGCGCGCCCGCGACCCGAGGATGATCGGGGTCGAGCCCACGAACACGTCCAGGTTCCCCCCGGACTGCTCGATCACATTCACCTCCATGAACTCGCTCAGCCTGGTCACGAGCATGTCGCGCTGGTCGCGAAGCGCGCTCGCCGTCCCGGCCGTCCCCTCGACCGACACGATCTCGGCGTTCAATCGGGCGATCTCGTTCAGGATTGCGTCGGCGTGCGCGACCGCCGAGGCCAGCTGCCCGTCCACCTGGCTCCGCTGCTCGTACAACTCCCGCCGCACCTGCCGCAGATGCCCCGCCAGCGTGTCGCCCTGCTGGACGATCGTCGGCCCGACGGTGGTCAGGTTTCCGCCCTCGGACCAGATGTTGAAGAACTCGCTCATGGCCGAGCTCACGTCGAACCCGCTCAGCTCGTTCAGCGTGGTTTCGATCTGCGCGATGATCTGCAGTTCTCTGGCCGCACCGTGCTCGCGCGAGACGCCCGTCCACAGCCGCGACTGCAGCGCCTGGTCCACCTGCCGCTGCACGTCCAGAATCCGCACGCCGCGACCCGAGTTCAGCCCCGGCAGCCCCGAGCCGCGCATCGGCGTCAGGATCGCCAGCTGCCGCGAGTACCCCGGGGTGGCGACGTTGGCCAGGTTGTTGCCCGTGACCTGGATCGCCAACTGGCTGGCCGTCAGCGCCGAATACCCGATGTTCAGCGAGCTTGTCAGGCTCATCCGCGTCTCCCGATCAGTGACTCAGGTCGATCCCGGACGCGATCCGCGCGTCGGCGCGCACACTCCCGCAGCGTCCGTAGGTTCCGCTTCGGCTGAGGTTGGCCGCGATCTGCCGCACCATGCCGTCCATGTGCCCCAGCAGCGTTCGAGTGGCGTCGCACACGGCGCGGTTCTCGTCTCCGATGACGCCGATCAGCTCGCGCAGCCTCGCCGCCGATGTCTCCAGTCGTTCCCGGGCCGGCCCGGTCAGCCGCCTGGCCAGTGCCGTGAGCGTGACCTCGCGTGCGGGCGTGCCGGGCAGCATCGACTCGATCAGCTCCCGCCGAACGGTGTCCAGCCGACCGATCCGCGCGACGAGCTGGCGCTGCCCGAGGTTGCACGCCGCCAGCCGTCCACCATCCGCCCGGCGGAGCGCCTCGCGGTGCTCGCGCGTCAGGGTGAGCAGCTCCTCGTGCACGCCTGTCATCTCCGCGAGCAGGAATTCGAGGCGTTCCGCGTCCGTCTGCTGCGTCACTTCGCTCATCTCGTTGCTCCGCTGGGCGTGTGTGCCGTCCACTCCGGCTGCACGGGCTCGCGCGCCAGATCACTCGCGATCCGGTCCACCAGCGAAAACTGGGCCGCCCGCGTGATCTCGTCCGCAAGCTTCGCATCCAGAAACGCCCGGAATTGCTTCTCGCCGCTGGTCGGTCCGAACGGCGGGGCCGCGTGGTTCGACTCGCGCAGCTGCTCGAGAATCGGGCGCACGAACGTGATCGCCACCAGCTGCTCGGCCGCCTCTCTGGCGCGTTGCTTCGCCGTCGTGGCCGATTCGACCCGAACCGAACGCCCCATCAGCCGGTTGTACGCCTCCTGCTCCGCGCGGACCGATGCCCGCGCGTGAACATCCAGGCGCAGGTTCCCGAGCCTCGGCTCGGTTCCGATCAACGAGATGGCTCCGCTTACGCCGTTCATCGCTCACTCGATAATCAGTTCCGCGTGCAGCTGCCCCATCCGCGACAATTGCGACAGGATCTCGATCTGCTTCTCGATGGGGACCGCCATCTGACTCCAGCCGTCCAGCAGATCCCGCAGCCTCGCCTGCTCGCTCGGCCGGGCCTCGCCCACGCGCAGCGATGCCGCGTTGCGCACCTGCACCTGTGGATTGGTCTCGCTCGGCTGGGGCTGGGGGATGATCGTCGTGATCGACAGCTCCTTGTCGCTGAACACCACCGCCCCGATCGTCACGTCGTCCGTCAGCGTGATCGTCCCGGACGCTTGGTTCACGATGACCCTCGGTGGCAGCCGAAGCAGCGCAGGGTTCACGTCCCACGACAGCAACTCGCCCACGAACCCCACCACGTCCTGCCGCTCCTCCACCGGCACCGTGATCCGAATCGTTCGTCTGTCGACGGCGTGGGCGATCGGCGTCACGTCGCTGGGCACGCGACCGTAGTACGACTGGTTGATCGTGCTCGCCACCACCGACGCCGACTTGTACCCCGCGTAGTGCGGCTTGAGCACCAGATTGAAGCTCGTTCCCAGCTTCGGCGCCTGCAGGAATCCGCGCACCATCTGCCCGCCGCGGTGCACCTTGCCCGTCGTCGGATGGCTCGGGTCGTCCACGTCGATCATCCCCGAGGCGAGTGCGAACACGTCCCCGCCCGGCCTGGGATCGCCCAGGGGCGCAACGAACAGCTCGCCCCCCATCAGGCTCGACGCGCTGTAGATCGTCGACACCCGAACGTCGAACATGTCGCCCGCCAGCGCCGCGCCCGAGCGCAGCGTCATCGACACCGACACCAGCGCGACGTTCTTGCCCTTGCCCAGCTCCTCCGGCAGGATCGGAAACCCCCGCTGCGACAATGCCAGTGCCAGCGGGCGGGCCACCGACAGCTCCTTGGACGAGTCCCCCGTCCCGTTGAGCCCGATCACCAGCCCGAACCCCTGCAGCACCATCGGACTCCCGTCCGACTCGAACCGCACGAGCTCGCGGATCGGCGACGCGGTTATCGCCGAGGTCAGCACCATGCACGTGACCGCCGCCGCCATTATGCCTTTCTTGCGCGTCATCCGTGCGCCTCCTGCGCTCAGAGCATCCATGCCGGGGTCTCACGCGAACCGCGTGCCGGCGTCGTTAGAACGGGAAGATGGTCTCGATCGCCCGCGTGAGCCAGCCCTTGCTCGCGGCATCGTGCACCGGCCCGTCGTGCTGCACCGAGAGCGTCAGGTTCGCCAGCTGCGTCGACAGAATCGTCTTCTGCTCCGTCACCGACGCTGCGTCGCACATCCCCGACAGCACCATGATTGTCTTCTCCTCGTCCAGCTGCACCCGCCGTATCGCCTCGAGCACGAGCACGCCGTTCGGCTTCACGTCGATCACCTCCGCCGTGATCCGGTCGATGATCCGGTCTTTCCGCTCGTACGCGCCGTCCCCCTCGAACTCCTTCTGCGCCAATGCCTCGATGATGTCCAGCCGACCCCCGATGCCATTGATCAGCGTCCCCTTGAGCAGCTCCGAGACATCCAGAAACGCGCTCAGCTCGGCCCGGATGCTGAAGTCTTTCTCGGTCTCGAGCGTCTCCTCGCTCGTCTGCCGGCTGTTCTCGTTCACGATGATCGTGACCAGGTCGTGGACCTTGAATATCGTCGGCTCCGGCGGGGCCGAGGAGAGCAGGCTCCAGGAATAGAACGCCGTCGCCGGGTCGTCCCGCCCCATCGAGGCGACCTGGCCGCAGGCGATCCCCGCCGACCCGATCACGCCCAGCACCACCAGCATCATTCGTCGCACCGCGTTGCTCCTTTGCTCGCTCATGGATCCGTCGTCCTGGCAATGGTCACCGCCTGTCCCGGCCCCGTGATGCGCACCCGGAACCGCCGCCGATCCTTGCGGTTCGTGTGCAGTGATTCCAATTCGATCACTTCGCCGCGCCGCGCGTTGGCCATCGCACGCCCCTGCGATCGCAGAATCACTGTGCCGGAGACGCATCGGACCGTCAGCAGATCGCCCTTGCGCACAGCCATCGGCTCGCGCACGTCCGACCGGCGCACGACGCGGCCGGATTCGATCGGACTGACCGCCCCGGATCCAATGACCTCTTCCGCCGTCGCCGCCCTGATCTCCGGGTCGATCCATCGCCGCGTGGTCGTGACGTCCTCGGGCCCGATCACCGCCCCGCGCCGGATGCCGCGCACAGTCTGGACGATCTCCCGCCGCACCTCGACCCGCACCCGCGCCGCGCCCTGCACGCCGATCCGCGCGTCGTCGGCGTCGATCAACGCCACGCGCACGGTGATTCGCGACCCGACCGCCAGCGGCCGAATCTCGGCTGTGTATCCCCCGATCCGGGTGTCGAGCAGCTCACGGTCCTGGGCGCGAAACCCGACGCGCAGATCGCTCGCCTCAACACCCAGGTATGCTGCCAGCATCGCCGCGATCCGCCCGCGCACGGTTCCCGTCGCAATCTCCGACGCGACTCGCATCGGCTCCACGTCGTCCCGGCGCGTCGTGTCGTGGGTGGATCGTTCAGCCTCGCGCTCGCCTGAGCCCAGGAGTCGGCACGATGAGCCCCGGATCGTCACCATGCCCCAGTCGAACCCCTCGCGCGCGGACAGCACGCGGCGAACGTCGCCGACATCGACACGCGCTGCGCGGCGATGGCGCGTCGCCTCGAGGATCTCGATGCCGCCGAGCGCCTCGGCCGCGTCGCCGCGCAGAAACGCCACGTCGCCCAGCAGCACGGGTCTGCCCGGCTGCACGAGTGCGCGCGTGCGCAACGTGATCGAGGTCTGCCCGACCGCCGCGACCGCCGCGCACGCCACCGCGACGATCGCCGCCACCAGCTGCATGGAGTGTCCGGATCGTCCGTTCATGTGCCCGCCTTATCGCCTCAGCTGCGCCACCGTGCGCATGGTCTCGTCCGCCGCCCGGATCGCCTGGCTGTTCATCTCGAAGGCGCGCTGCGTGCGGATCAGTTCGATCAGCTCGCGAGCCGGATCCACGTTGGACGCTTCGAGCCGGCCGTTGGAGAGCAGGCCGCGTCGGTGCCCGGCTCGCCCAGATTCGCCGTCCCCGACGCGATGGTTTCCACGAACAGGCTCTCGCCGATCTGCTTCAGCCCCGACGGGTTGACGAATGTCGCGATCTCGATCTGCCCGAGCTCCGTCAATTCACCGCTGACGCGCGCGAACACGCGACCATCTTCGGTGATCGTGAGTGACGAGATCTCGACGCCCTCATCGACCGTGATCGTGGGCTGCAGCCGCCGACCCGTGTCGCTGGCCATCACGATTTGGCCCTCGGCGTTGAGCGTGAAGGCCCCGGCCCGCGTGTAAGCCAGCCTGTCCGTCGACGTGTCGCTGCCCACCTCGACCTGGAAGAACCCGCGCCCGTTGATCATGATGTCCAGCGGGCGATTCGTCGTCATCACGCTCCCCTGCTCGAAGTTCAGGTGCGTGCCCGACACCTTCACCCCCAGCCCCACGTACAGCCCGATCGGGCGCTGATCGCCGTTGGAGTTCAGCGTGCCCGGCTGCGCCCTCTCGATGTACAGCAGATCCTGGAAGTTGGCGCGGCTGGCCTTGTACCCGACCGTGTTGACGTTCGCTAGGTTGTTCGCGATCACGTCGAGTTTGGTGTTCAGCGCCGACAGCGCCGACGAGGCCGATCCCAGTGCGATGTTCGCCATACTCAGCTCCGATTCCCGTTTATGCCACGCGCCCGAGCGAGTTGATCGCCCGGTCCATCATCCGGTCGTGGTAGGTGATCATGCCGATGTTCGAGCTCACCGCCCGCGACGCGCTCGTCACCGCCATCAACGCGCTGATCTCGTTCACCGTGGACTGCTCAATGTGATTCTGCCGCACGGTGGCCGGGGCCGTCGTGCGGGCGTTCAGCGCCGCCTGGGGCACGGCGAACAGGTTCGCCCCCAGCTTTCTGAGCACCGACAGGTCGGGCACGTCGGTGATCTGCAGCCGGGCAATCCGCTCGTTTCCGGCGAACACCCACCCCTCGTCGTTCACCGTGAACGAGCCGCGCCCCGGCACGTCGATCGGCCGGTCCCGCTCGTCCAGCACCTCGAGGCCCGTCGCCGCCTGCACGAGTCGGCCCTGGGCGTTGCGCGCGAATCGGCCGTCCCGCGTCAGGCGGATCTGCTCCTGACCGTCCTCGCCACGCTGCGACACCGCGAAGAACCCGCGCCCCTGCAGCGCCAGGTCGAACGGTCGGCCCGTCACCTTCAGCGTCCCCTGCGCCATCGACACTCGCGTTGGCATGAGCATCACGCCCGCGCCCAGCCGCTCGAGCATCGCGTTGCTCGGCAGCGACATCAACGAGTCCTCCACCCGCACGACATCGCGCTGACGCACCATCGGGATGTCCAACTTGAACCCCGCCGTGTTGAGGTTCGCCAGGTTGTTCGTCAGCACCTGCTGCCGATACATGCTCGTCAGCGCTCCGGACGCGGAGATCATCATCCCGTAGTTCATGCGCTGGTCTCCGCGCCCAGCCCGGGCTTGACCGCAGGCTCAACCGGCGCTGCCGCCCGGCCCGCCAGTTCCGCAAGACGGATCAGCTGCGTCCCGAGCGCGCCATCGCGCAGCATGTCGCGCCCGCTGGGCCTTCCCTTCGGAGCGTGATTCGGATGGACCGTCACACGCGATGTGGTCCGCTCGGGCGTCGCGTACATAAGGGGGCTGCTCCTTTGCCCGCCAGACACCACAACCCGCGTGCCACCCGTTTCACACCCGCCAGAGCCGATTCAGACCCCGAGCCGCGCACCAGCGGGCTCCGTCGGGCGCAGAATCCGCGCCCTCGACCAATCACCACGTATGTTCGCAGTTTGATAGGTATTGCTCAGGTCAGATCGAGCGCGCAGAGGCGCGCCGGACGCCGAGTCTGAGTCCGCGAAGGCTCGGATTTCCCCAATGACCTCCGCGATCCGAGCCTTCGCCCGCAGCGGGCTCAGACTCGGCGTCCGCTCGCTTGCGGGCGCCGCTCGCGTCTCGCACCCGCTCCAGCTTTAGCGACCCGTCGAGCAGGGCCCG
>JADFGU010000055.1 GCA_022567535.1 Planctomycetota bacterium
ACGTGGCTAAGTTCCGCACGATTCACGCCTGGGTCTTTGCGCTGGCCAATGTGATGTTCCTCGCCGCGTCGCTGCTCGTGAATCCGACGCTGCTCTTCCTGGCGGCCATGGTGCAGGGCATCGCCTTTGGCGGCGGCGCACTTGCCTGGACGCTCGGGCATCTCGACTTCGCCCCGCCCAACCGCGCAAGCCAGTACATGGGGGTCCACGTCACACTTACGGGTGTGCGCGGGCTCTTCGCCCCTTTCATCGCGGTGGGTCTGTACCAGCTCCTCGAGCACGGGAGTGAGGGAGCCGGCTCCTGGGTGTTCGGACTCAGCGCCGTTCTGTCGGGTCTTGGTGGGATCGGTTTCCTGATCCTCACCATGCGCATGCACCTGCCGGAGAAGCATCGCGATGAGTCCATCGAGATCACGCCGCCCAGCCGCACCGGCAACTGATCGCCCGGGATTCATCGGCGAGGCGTGCACACGACGGATCGCAGCAATGTCAGCCGTGCTCCCGTGCGGATAGACTGGCCCCGGAGACCCGCATGACCACGATCGACCTTCGCAGCGACACCGTCACCCAACCAACCCAGCCCATGCTGGACGCGATGACGACCGCTCCTTTGGGCGACGACGTTCTGGGCGATGATCCGACCGTCATCCAACTGCAAGAGCATGTGGCGAAGTTGCTCGGCAAAGAGGCAGCCTGCTTCGTCCCGACGGGAACCATGGCCAACCAGACCGCCATCCGCGCCCACACCCAGCCCGGCGACGAGATCATCACGCACGAGGACAGCCACATCATCCACTACGAGACCGGTGCGCCGGCGGCGTTGTCGGGCGTGATGATCCGCGTCCTGCGTGGCGAGCGCGGGCAGTTCGACCCGCAGGACGTGCGCGATGCGATGCGCTCGGGCGACACCCACTTCCCCAGCAGCCGACTGCTGGTCGTGGAGAACACACACAATCGCGGCGGGGGATCGGTCTGGGCGTTGGATCGGCTCCAGGCCGTGTGCCGAACCGGCCGGGAGCTCGGCTTGCGAGTCCACCTCGACGGGGCCAGGCTGTGGAATGCGTGCGCGGCCAGCGGATCGTCGCCCGCGGACTACGCCTCCCTGTGCGACTCGGTGTCGGTCTGTTTCTCCAAGGGGCTGGGGTGCCCGGTGGGTTCGGCGGTGGCCGGGGACCGCGCCTTCATCGACCGCGTCCGCCGGTATCGAAAGATGTTCGGCGGGGCCATGCGCCAGTCCGGCATGCTCGCCGCGGCGGCGCTCTATGCGCTCGAGCACCACCGCGATCGGCTCACCGAAGATCACACCAACGCGCGTCGGCTGGCGGAGAAACTGTCAGGAGTCTCTTCGGTGCGCGTGGACGCCGACCGGATCGAAACCAACATGGTCTTCTTCGCGTTCGAGGGGATGCCGGCGCCCGAGGTGTGCGAGCGGCTGGCCGACGTGGGTGTGCTGATGCTGCCCGAGTCGTCGCGCCGGGTGCGGGCCGTGACGCACATGGGCGTGACAGGCGCAATGATCGACGAGGCAGCCGAGCATATTTCAAAGATACGCGTGTGAGGCGCACAAAAAAGACCGCGGGAAGGCGACTGCCCGCGGCCCCTGGATCCCGCGGGCGGAGAATGCCCGCGGAGGTTGCGCCTGAGTATTTGTGTTGTCGATGCGTTTCGGCTCTCGGCCGTCCCTGCGCTTTTCGCCCGATGTTGGGGTGCCCGCCATATCGTGGCACACCTACATACTGTTCGGATGCGCGAGGGTTGCGTTTCGTTCCGAGTCAAGAAAGTTTTTTTGCCTCGACCTCGCTCAGGCCACGTCCGACGCACGCCCGGTGTGCCTGCTCATCGAGCCGACAGCTTGACCGATCGAGCGCATGATGACCCGGTGGGCCTCGTCGGAAATATCAATGAACTTCAGGCCCATCGACCGCCTGCGGAAGCCGTTGCGCTTGAGCCAGACGACCTCGACCTTGACCAGCCCACGCTCCGGCTCGTTGAGCAGTGTCAGGCAGATGACCTGCCCGGGCTTCACGCGCGGGCCTCCCTTCATCTGCACACGCATCCCCGTTGACGAGACATCCTCGACCGTGCCGAAGCTGCACCGGAAGGGTGGCCTGGCGAACCGTCCGCGGGCGCGTTTTTCGTCTTCGCGCGTGACCGTGTCGACGAACAGCAGCATGTTTCTCGCGTAGCGCATCGTTATGCAGGAAGTCGTCACACTGGAGCCCCATCTTGAGCCCTGATCGCCGATTCCGCGACCCGATAACCCACGATGGACGTCTGTCTGCGCGGATCGGTCCGGACGGGGGTGGCGGCGCGGGCTCACCTTGAGGTAGGATCTGCGGATGATTTATAGAACCCTGCCCGCTGTGCTCGTCGTGTCCGCCGTCGGAGTCGTCACGGTTAGTCCCGCCCTGGGCCAACGGGGCGAGGTGATCGTCGAGGGCTTAGCCATGCCCGTGGACGCCGCGGCGGACCCCACGCACGCGGACCGGTTCTTCATCGTCGAGCAGAAGACGGGCGATGTTCGCATCGTGCAGGACGGTCGCCTGCTGGACGAGCCCTTCCTGCACCTGGACAAATCACGGTTCGACTCCGGCGCGTGGGAGCAGGGCTTGCTCGGGATCGCGCTGGACCCGGCGTACGCCGAGAACGGGTACGTCTACCTGAACTACACCAACGCCCGCGGCGACACCCACGTCTCGCGCTTCAAGGCCGATTCGCCCACGCACCTCGATCCCGACAGCGAGGCCGTCATCATCAAAGTCGATCAGCCGTACGCGAACCACAACGGCGGGTGCATCCGCTTCGGCCCCGACGGGATGCTGTATATCGGCATGGGCGACGGCGGGTTGGCCAATGACCCAAAGGGCAACGCGCAGAACCGACTTTCGCTCCTGGGCAAGATGCTGCGCATCGACGTGTCCGGCGCCATGGAGCCGGGGCAGATGTATCGCGCGCCGGCCGACAACCCGTTCGCGGCCCTGGACGACGCGCAGCCGGAAATCTGGGCGCTCGGCCTGCGCAACCCGTGGAAGTTCGAGTTCGACTCGCTCGGTCGTATGTGGATCGCCGACGTGGGCCAGAACAAGTGGGAGTGGGTGCACCTCCAGCCGACCGGCTCGCACGGCGGTGAGAACTACGGCTGGAACGTCATGGAGGGGCCCGAGGCGTTCGAGCGCAGGCCCGGCGCACAGAAGGACATCCAGCCCGACCCGGCAACACTCGTGAAACCCGTCTGGGCCTATCGGCAGCGGACAAACCGTCCAGAAGTGAACCACGGCAGGGGCGACGGGTCCATCACGGGCGGATACTTCTACGAGAACGACACCATCCCGGCGCTGACCAACCGTTACATCTTCGCCGACTTCATGTCCGGGCGCATCTGGTCGTTCAAGCTCAAGAAAGGCACGGCGGACGACGTGTTCGAGCACACGGCGGACTTCGCGGACGCCTTCCCGTACGGCCCGACACTGGCGATCTCGTCGTTCGCACGCGACAACCAGGGCGAACTCTACATTCTGGATCACAAGGGCGGCCGCCTCCTCAAGATCGTGCCGTGAAGCCTGTCCGGGAAATCCCACCCATGAGTTCATGCGTACTGCGTTGACGGCTCGTTGCTTCTCGTCATGTTGTGTTCTTCGCAGAACGCATCGATCGCCTCAAAGAACGCCCGCCCAAAGGACCTGTGCTTTGCTCGCCCAATCCCGGTGATTCCGAACATACCTTCAAGTGTACCGGGTCGGACCATTGCCATGTCGATCAGCGAAGCATGATTCAGAACCATGAACGGTGGAACACCTCGCTCTCGGGCGATCGCACGCTGGAGCGTTCGCAGCACCTCGAACAGCTCCTGCTCAGCGCCTTCAAGCGCAATCGACTCCTGCTGCTGTCTGCGAGGTCTGGTCCTGGCGACCTCGATCAGGCGAACCTCCTGCTCGCCCTTGAGTACCGCCCACGCCTCGTTCCCAAGCCGCAACGTCGGATACTCACCCTCGTCTCGCACAATCAGACGCTGCGCGATGAGTTGTTCGATATACTGCCTTACCGCAGCCTTGGGCGTGTCTTTCATCAGTCCGTGCGTGCTCAGTTGATCGTGGCGGAATTGCCGGATTCTCTCCGAATTTCTCCCGACGAGCACATCGGCGACGTGCGCAGCACCAAACCGCTGCTCGACCCGTGCGACGCACGACAGGATCTTCTGGGCGATCACCGTGCCGCCCTCCATGTAGGTGATCTCGTCCAGGCACACATCGCACGCCCCACAACCCTTCCGGCCACACGGTGATCCGCCCCGCTCTTCGCCGGGTTCGTACGCCTGCCCGAAATACTCGCTGAGCGACTTGTGCCGGCAGACGGCTGCGGACGCGAACCCCTCCATATCGCGCAGGTGCTCGAACTGAAGCTCAAGCGCCGCCCGAGGATCGCCTGGCGAATACCCGCCCTCATCGGGCTCGTCGTATCCAAGGTCCAACGCCTCGCGCCGGGCCGACTGCGTCAGCAGACTCCGCCACTTGGCCCCGTCCGCACCCGTATACAGCAGCACACACTCGGCATCGAGCCCATCGCGTCCCGCCCTGCCTGTTTCCTGCTGATAGTGCTCGACGCTCTTGGGCATCGTTGCGTGGACGACACACCGCACATCGCTGCGGTCGATACCCATCCCGAACGCCACCGTCGCCACGACGATGTCCAGCCGCTCGGTCGAAAACGCCTCCTGCACCCGCCTCCGCTTGGTCGCGTCCATGCCCGCGTGGTAGGCCCTGGCATCGACGCCCTGCGTGCAGAGCCAGTGCGCCAGCCGTTCCGTGTCCTTTCGGCTCAGGCAATAGATGATCATCGCCTGATTGTCGTGTCGTCGGATCACATCGAGCGTCTGTTTCTGCACATCGGTGCGCGGCACAACGCGGTAGGTCAGGTTCGGCCGGTCGCACCGTCCCACGAGCAGCACGGCGTCGCGGAGTCCGAGTTGCTCGACGATGTCGTGCTGCACGCGCTGCGTCGCTGTGGCGGTGAACGCGTGCAGCGAGGCCTTGGGGAAATACGAGCGAATCTCAGCCAGCCGGCGATACTCGGGTCGAAAGTCGTGCCCCCAGTGGCTGATGCAGTGCGCCTCGTCGATGGCAAACGATGTCACGTGTGCTTCTTTGAGCAGCGCCAGCGTCCGACTTGTCAGCAATCGTTCCGGCGCCAGAAACAGCAGCCGAAGCTCGCCCCGCAGGAACTGCTCCTCGATCTCGTCCTGCATGACCCGATCGAGCGTGCTGTTCAGCGCAGCAGCCGGGTAGCCGCACGCGTTGAGCCCGTCCACCTGGTCCTTCATCAGCGAGATCAGCGGGCTCACGACGATCGCCGCCCGCTCGAGCAGCAGCGGCGGCACCTGATAGCACAGGCTCTTCCCGCCCCCGGTCGGCATCACCACCAGCGAGTCTCGGCCGTCCAGCCCCGCCCGGATTGCCCGCTCCTGATGCTCGCGGAGCGTGCCGAATCCCCAGTATTCCTTGACCACCTGGGCGATTGACTGGGTGGACCACGTGTGAGAAATCTGTGGCATCGAGCCAGTGTATCCGAACACAACCCGTTCGACGCGCCCTCCACCGGGCCCCGTCGGCCCACACCCCCGCAGCACACGCGAATCGACGCCCCCCGCCAACTCCTATACTTGCCGCGATGGGCAAAGCACGATCGATTCCAGCCGTGCTCGATGATCCGAAACCCGTGGAGTCCGGGGCGATCGAGGCCGTCGCGCCGCCCCGACCGATCACGATCAAGACCATCCGCCGGCGGGTGGCCCGGGGCGAGAAGTTTGCCGCACTGACCTGCTACGACGCCACGACGGCGCGGTGGCTGGAACGGGCCGGCGTGCCGATCCTGCTGGTCGGCGACACCGCGGCCGAGGTAATTCTCGGCTTCGACCGCACGGTGGACATGCCCCTGGACATCGCCGTGGCCCTCACAGCCGCGGTCAAACGCGGGGCGCCCAACACCATGGTCATGGCGGATATGCCCTTTCTGAGCTACCACGAGAGCGCCGCCCAGGCGATCCGCAACGCCGGCCGATTCGTCACCGAGGGGATGGCCGACGTCGTGAAGTTCGAGATGGACGGCTCGTTCGGGGGATTGGTCGAGAGGCTCACGCGCGCGGGAATCGCGGTGTGCGGCCACGTCGGGTCCAAGCCCCAGCAGGCAGCGGTTCATGGCGGGTACGGCTCCAGCGGTCGGACCGCCGACGAGGCCGAGCAGATCATTCAGGATGCGGTCACGCTCGAGCAGGCCGGCGCCGTGATGCTCCTGGTCGAGGCGGTGCCGGACGAGGTCACCGAGCGCATCCTTATTGAAACTAGCGTGCCGCTGATCGGCATCGGTGCGGGAACGCGCTGCCACGGCCAGATTCTCGTGCTGCAGGACTTGCTGGGCATGACCGACAAGCCGCCGAGATTCGCCGAGCCCGTCGAGCACTTCGGCACCAGGCTGACCGAGGCGGCGCGTGAATGGATCCGGCGTGTGTCCGCCGGGACGATCGGTGGGCAGCGGTACCTTATGGCCGCCGAGGAGGCTCAGCGATTGCGGATCCGGACGAGTTCCCTGGCCGACCACTCCGGTCGAACGGAATAGTGGGGCGCCCTCGCGGGTAAGCCCGAGAACGAACTGACTCCGAGGCCGGTCGTGCCGATCTGTGCCAGGGTGCAATCGGACTGATCGGCCGGGCCGAAAAACCGCCGGTCGCGGATCGCGGGAGGAACTTTCTGATGCGTCGAATTGTGGCTTACGGCCCGGCAATGATCGTGCTCTTGACGGCGGCAGCGGCCCTGTTCGCGGTGCCGGCGATTGTGCAGCGGATCAACATCGCCCAGACCACCGCCCAGATCCGCCTGGCACGCCTCCAAATCGAGGACGACGACATCCTCGAACGCATCAACCGCGCGGTGCGAAGCGTCGCGCAGGCGGTCGGACCCTCCGTCGTGCACATCGAAGCGCTACCGCCGTCTCGCGGGCAGAGGCGTGTCTTATCGGGTGCCGGCTGGGTCTTCGACCACCAGGGGCACATCGTCACCAACGCCCACGTCGTGGGCAACTCGGTCAGGATCGATGTCCAGTTTTCCGACGGGCGCGAGGTGTCAGCCGTGATCGTGGGGACCGACGAGTACACCGACATCGCCGTCCTGCGCGCCTCGACGCGGAGCGGCATGTTCCCGATCACCCGTGCGACCGGGGAGCCGCCCAGGATCGGCGACCGCGTCTTCGCCTTCGGATCCCCGTTCGGGTTCAAGTTCTCGATGAGCGAGGGGATCGTCTCGGGGCTCGGCCGCAATCCCAGAAGCGCCGTCGAGATCAGCGGGTTCGCGAACTTCATCCAGACGGACGCGGCGGTGAACCCGGGCAACTCCGGGGGCCCGCTGGTGGACGTCACGGGGCGCCTGATTGGGATGAACGTCGCCATCGCCACAGGGAGCCAGACGGAGGGATCGATCGACGGCAGCGGTCAATCCGCCGGGATCAGCTTCGCGATTCCGCTGGCGACGATCGAGTCGGTCGCGACGCAGATCATCGAAAGCGGCACGGTGGCGCGCGGGTACTTCGGCATCAGATACAACGGCAGCTGGATCGTCGATGTCAGCGATGCCAGGACCAGGCGCACCGGCGTCGCCGTCACAAGCGTGCAGGAGGACGGCCCGGCGTGGCGCGGCGGGATGCGCACCAACGACGTGATCGTGGAAATCAACGGCCAGCGGATCACCGACACCGACATGCTCCGGTCGTCGATCGCACCGCTCCGCCCAGGCCAGCGCATGCGCGTCCGCGTGTGGCGGTCCGGCGACCCGGACATCGCAGAAGTGCTCGACGAACTGCACCAGCGCTGGTGGTCGGATCGGGGCACGATCGGCTCGATGCACCCGGCACCGCTGCCCGGCCGGTACGAGATGCTCACGATCACGCTCGGCGAGTTCCCGCCTGTGCAGTTCGTGTACGAGTCGCTCAGGCAATACGGCATTCAGCTCGTGGACACCGAAGATGGGCCGAGGGTCGACGCCCCGCGCATCAGCGGCCGCCAGTTTGTATCCAGGCGCTCCAGCGCCTACCGGGACGGGCTCAGGCACGGGCAGATCATCGTCAGCGTGCAGGGCCACGACGTGGAAAACACCCAAGACGTGCTGCGATACCTCACGGGCGCGGGCTTCCTTGAGACAAAGGCCGTCCTCGTCGTCGTCCAGAACGCGGATGGGGACCAGCGCGAGTTGTCGATCCGGCTCTCGCGTGAGCGGCCTTAGCGCGCCGGGGCGATCCGCACCACGATCGGTGTGCCGAAGCGCGGCACGAACGAGGCGTTGGCGATCCACGAGGGTGTCTGCACCGCCGCGTCGTGGCTGAACACCTCGCGCCACGCGATCACCTCCGTCCCGAACGTCGTGAGCCCGATCACCGTCCCCGAGCCGTCCGCGTCGTAGAAGGGCTGGCCCCTGTGCTGGACATCGAGCGAGCCGGAAAAGACCCAGCCGCGCCTGCCCGTCTCGCCCAGCGTCTGCCCGGTGCGATGATCGACGACCCAGCGCTGGGCGGGCTGTGCGATCTCTTCCCCCTGCTCGGATTCATACGCGAGCGTGACGCGGACCGCGTCGCCGGTGGGTGGCACAGCCTCGAAGCCGTCGCCCGCGACGCGCCATGTCCCGGGCGCACCCGGCTCGAGCCCGATGAGCAGCAACGCCGCGTGGATGTGCGACGGCCTGGCCCGCGTCATCACCAGCGATTCGTGCTCGCGCGTGTCGGGCGTGCACGCGATCAGTTCGAGATAGACCAGCGGCGTCTGCTCATCATGCACGTCCAGCGGCACGATCCCGTCGAACTCGACGACCCGGGCCGACGTGCTGACCCGCACGTAGGGGAATATCTCCTTCAGATCGTTCGGCCGGGCGACCACGCGCGGATGACTCGCGCATCCGACGGCGAACCCGGGCAAGACAACACAGAGCACGGCACGAAACAGAGCGCCGCGCGGCCTCATCGGGTCCTCCCCGCCGCGGGCGCGTTCGCCCACGTACGCACCAGATCCTTGAAGCGCATCCCGCGCTCCTGAAAGTCGCGGAACTGGTCCCAGGAGGCGCACCCTGGGCTGAGCAGCACGGTGTCGCCGGGCTGAACGCCCGACAGCGCCTGCTCCACAGCGCGATCGAGCGTGCGGCAGTACCGTGCGCCCGGCGCGAGCAGCGACGCCAGCCTCCGCCCGGTGTCGCCGATCGTCAGCACGCTGGCGCACCGTGCGCACGGGCCGACCAGCTCGCCCGGGTCAACACCCTTGTCGTACCCGCCGAGAATGAGGTGGATCCGCCCGTGCGATTCGAGCGCAGCCAAGGCCATGACGACCGCCCGGGGCGTCGTCGACTTCGAGTCGTTGTAGAACCGGACGCCGTCGAACGCTCCGACGAACTCCAGCCGGTGCTCAAGACCCGTAAACGACTCCAGCGAGCGGAGCATGTCATCGGCGCTCGCCCCTGTGGCTATCGCCGCTGCGGTGGCTGCGAGCATCGCGTTCTGCGCATTGTGTGCGCCCGGGACGCGCAGAGCGAGGTCCGGCCCAAGACCGTTTGGCAGACAATACGGCCCGCTCACGTGAACGCCTTTGTTTGCGGTAAACGGGAGATCCCGCTCGCCCAGCAGGGCGAAGTCCCCCTGAAGCTGATAATCGAGTAGGCGCTGCTTGCTTCGCCGGTAGTGCTCGAGCGTGCCGTGCCAGTCGAGGTGGTTCGGGCTGAAGTTCGTGATAACCCCGATGTGCGGCGACCATTGGCCGAGCCAGTGGAGCATGGCGCTCGACAGTTCGAGGACAACCCAGTCGTCGCCGGCGATGTCACTGAGCGAATCCAGCAGCGAGCCGCCGATGTTGCCGCCCAGGTGCACGGGGAAGCCCGTATGCCTCAGCGTGTGGGCGATCATCGCGGCGGTCGTGCTCTTGCCCGCCGTGCCCGTGACGCCGATCGTGCGCAGCCGCGTCGGCAAGCGCTCGATCAACAGAGCGATCTCCGTCGTGACGGGTATATGTGCAGCGGCGGCGGCGCGGAGAAACCGATCATCCCAAGGCCTGGGGACGGCCGGGTTGGCGACGACCAGCTCGCACGTCGTGAAGTCGCTCACGTTGTGCTCGCCGAGGCGCAGCCGCACGGCTCCCGAATCAACGAGGTTAGCGATCGAGCCGAGCGCGTCGGCCAGGTCACTCTCGCCCAGCCGGTCGGTGAGGAGCACGTCGGCGCCGGCGCCGGCCAGGAATCGCGTCACGCCGATCCCGCCGCCAGACCGTCCCACCCCCATGACGGTGACGCGCTGACCGGCGAGGTCATCCATGAGCGACCCGGGCCGGCGGACACGCGGGGTCGGGCAGCGCGAGTTCGCGGCGGATGTCGTTGACGTAGAGTTCGAGCAGACGCAGCGCCTCGGGGCCTGGCTCTCCATCACCCACCGGACGCCCGTCGACGTGGGTCACCGCTGAGACCAGCGAGGTCGTGCCGCAGACCATCACCTCCGACGCCGAGGCGAGCTCATGCACACCCACGGCCCGCTCGACGATCGCCGGCTCAAGTTCGAGCAGCCTGGCGCGAGTGACGCCGGCGAGGATCGGCACGCTCTCCAGGCTCGGCGTCACCAGCTCGGTCGAGCCGTCCGCCCGTCCCAGCGCGAGAATCACGTTCGAGCTGGTGGCTTCGGCAAGGAGCGGCCCGCGGGCGAGCAGTGCCTCGTCGGCGCCGGCAGCGTGACCCTCCAGCGCCGCCATGATGTTGCCCAGGAGCGAGATCGACTTGATCCGACCATTGAGCCACCGTTGGTCCTCGCAGACCTGAACCCGTAGCGTCTGGATCTGCGATGCGCACTGGTCGATCGAGCCCTGCTCCACGCACATCGCGAAGACGGTCGGGCGTGTCGGCCCGTCGGGGATGCGCGAGCGCGGCTCGGCCCCCGGCAGCGGCGCGCCCCGCGTGTACTGCACATAGATGAACGCGTCCGGGAGGTCATTTCTTCGCGCCAGCTCCTCGCACAGCGCCTCCAGCGAGTCGGCGTCCGCGTCGATGCCCGTTGCCGCAAGACCCTGCGCGAGTCGCTCGACGTGCTTCGGGCCGCAGTAGACCCGCCCCGCGAA
>JADFGU010000056.1 GCA_022567535.1 Planctomycetota bacterium
GTCTGCTGCGGATGTCGAGGGAGTCGATTCGGAGACTCGACCTACCGAAGAAGTCAGCTCGGAGAGCCGACCCACCTTGGGAGTCGGCTCGGAGATTCGACCTACCGAAGAAGTCAGCTCGGAGAGCCGACCCACCTTGGGAGTCGACTCGGAGATTCGAGCTACCTTGGGCGGCGACCCGCGCGGGGTGGGGCCTTTCTTTCAGTCGCAGCGGCTTGAGATCTATCGGGAGCACTTCGAGCGGCTGCTGGAAATGGGGCGGGCGTATCCGACGTTCGAGTCGGCTGAGGAGCTCGACGCGATGCGCACAGCGGCACGGGAGCGCAAGGAGACGTTCCGGTACCGTCGTCCCGACGACTATGACCACGCGGCGGCTACTGCGCGGATGAAGACCGAGGAGCACGTGCTGCGCTTCCATATGACGAGCGAACCCGTGCGCGTTGTTGACGAGGTGCTCGGCGAGATCGAGTTCACGGACCAGCACTTTGACGACTTCATCATCCGCAAGAGGAACGGCTTCCCGACGTATCACTTTGCGGTGGTGGTGGATGACGAGCTGATGGGTGTCACGCACGTGCTGCGCGGGCAGGAGCATCTGAACAACACGCCCAGGCATGTGGGGTTGCAGAAGGCGCTCGGGTTTGCGACGCCGACGTATGCGCACCTGCCGCTGATTTTTAATCCTACGGGATCGAAGATGTCCAAGCGCGACAAGGACAAGGCGGCGCGGGCGGCGTGCAAAGAGGCGGGGCTGAAGGCCTCGCCCATCACATCGATCGCAGATCGGGAGTTCAAGGGCTGGTTGAAGGATAAGAAGTCGCAGCTTCACACAGAGCAGCTCGTGGAACTGGCGGCTCATCTGTCGCTGGAACTGCCCGAGATCGATGTGGACGATTTTCGCCGATCGGGGTATCTGCCCGAGGTGGTGTGCAATTTCGTGGCGCTGCTCGGCTGGAACCCGGGCATGAAGAACGACGATGGCACGGATGTCGAAAAGTTCGACATGGATTTTCTGGGCGAGCACTTCGACTTTTCGCGCATCGGCAAAGGCCCGTCGAAGTTTGACCGTGCCAAGCTGTTGAGTTTTAGCCGGGACGCGCTCGCAGCCATGAGCGACGGCGAGTTTGAGTCGTGCTGGCGGGCGTGGTGCGAGCGGTACGACCCGTCGATTCTGGAGCGGCTGGGCGATTCGTTCGCACTCGCTGCCCGGGCGGCCAAACTGCGAGCCAGGACGCTCAAGGACGCAGCGAACGCTGTGCGGTTTGCGCTGGTCGAGGATGATGCGTATGCGTTCGACGCCAGGGCGGTCAAGAAAGTGCTGCTGAAGAACGATGGCGAGGGGCTCAACGTGCTCGACGGGTTTCGCGAGAAATTGGGCGCCATCGAGCCGTTCGAGCCCGACGCAATCGAGTCGGCTGTGAGGGCGTTTTGCGATTCGCGCGAGATCGGTATGGGCACGCTGGCCCAGCCGCTGCGTGTGGCGGTGACGGGCTCGACCGTGAGCCCCGGGCTGGGTGAGACGCTGGCGCTGCTGGGGCGCGAGCGGACGATCGCGCGGATCGAGCGTTGTCTGGCGGTGGAGCACAAGGTCAGCGGAGGGTGAGTCTTCGTGAGCGGGCGGGACAATGTGACGGCGGCGAGGGAGCACTCCCTTCCGGTCGTGCCTCGTTGTCATTTCGTGACGTGTTCCAGCGAATACGAGCCCCGGGCGCGAGCACGGAGTTCAGAGCGCAGGTGCGGGCGGACCCTTCGCCTGCCCGAAGGGCTCGTGCGGGCCGCGTACCCTGTGTGACTTGCAGGCGTCGTGCGCTGGATGTGACATGACTGACGAGAAACCCGTCCACTTCATCAAGCAGATCATCGAGGACGACATCGCCTCGGGGCGCTGGGGTGAGCCGGGCGATCGGTCGATCGTCAGGACCCGTTTTCCGCCGGAACCCAACGGGTTTTTGCACATCGGGCACGCCAAGGCGATCTGTCTGAGCTTCGGGCTCGCGGCGGAGTACGGCGGCACGTGCAACCTCCGCTTTGACGACACCAACCCCACCAGGGAAGAGGACGCCTACGTCAGGTCCATCATCGGCGATGTGAAGTGGCTCGGTTTCGAGTGGGACGGCGAGGTGAAGTACGCGTCGGACTACTTCGGGCAATTCCACGCCTGGGCGGTCGAACTGATCGAAACGGGCAAGGCGTATGTCGACGACCAGACGCCCGAGCAGATTCGGGCCACGCGGGGAACGCCCACCGCGCCGGGCACGAACAGCCCGTTCCGCGATCGTGCCATCGACGAAAACCTGGACCTGTTCGCAAAGATGAAGGCGGGCGGGTTCCCCGACGGCTCGCGCGTGCTGCGCGCCAAGATCGATATGAAGTCACCCAACTTCAACCTGCGCGACCCGGTGATCTATCGCATCCTGCACGCCCGCCACCACCGCACGGGTGCCGACTGGTCGATCTACCCGATGTACGACTGGGCGCACGGGCTTGAGGACTCGATCGAGGGCATCACGCACTCGCTGTGCACGCTCGAGTTTGAGATCCATCGGCCGCTGTACGACTGGTTCATCGATGCGATCAACGAGGGGCGGAGCGAGCCGATTCACCATCCCCAGCAGACCGAGTTCGCCCGCTTGAACCTGACGTACACGGTGCTCTCCAAGCGCAGGCTGCTGGAACTGGTCGAGGGCGGGCAGGTGACGGGGTGGGACGATCCGCGCATGCCGACGATCTCGGGGTACCGCAGGCGCGGGTACACGCCCGAAGCGATCCGCTCGTTCGTTGGCGAGGTCGGCATCACCAAGTTCGACAGCGTCATCGACGTGGGTCGTCTGGAGAACGCGTGTCGGGAGCATCTGAATCGTGCTGCGCCTCGCCGCATGTGTGTGCTGAACCCGCTGAGGGTGACGATCACGAACTGGGGCGAGGGCGGCGACGAAAACAGAGTCGAGATGATGGATGCGGTGAACAATCCGGAGGATGATTCAGCGGGAACGAGACCGGTGCCGTTCGGCAGGACGCTCTACATCGAGCGCGAGGATTTCATGGAAGACCCGCCGCGCAAGTTCTTTCGGCTTGGGATCGGGCGCGAGGTGCGCCTGCGGTATGCGTACTGGGTGAAGTGTCACGATGTGGTGAAGGATGAGCGAGGCGAGGTGATCGAGTTGCTGTGTACGTATGACCCGGCGACACGTGGGGGGGATTCGCCGCCGCCGGACGCTCAGGGCAAGGTGCGCAAGGTGAAGGGGACGCTACACTGGGTGAGTGCCGCCCACGCGCTGGATGTTGAGGTGCGTCTGTTCGATCGGCTCTTCAGCGTCGAATCGCCCGCACGCAAGCCAAAGGACGAGGGCGACGACTGGGACTTCAAGACGAATCTCAATCCGGGCTCATTGACGGTCGTTCAGGCCAAGCTCGAACCGAACTGGCGTGGTGAGAGTGACCCGAAGTGGGCGGACGGGATCGAGCGGTTCCAGTTCGAGCGGCAGGGGTATTTCTGCGTGGATTGTGATTCGAGCGACCAGAGCCCCGTGTTCAACCGGACGGCGACACTGCGGGACTCATGGGCGAGAGCGACAAACAAAAGGTGAACGGAGTACGAGTAGGGGCGTCCGAAACACGAGTTCTGGAATTCTGACCCGCTCAAGGTCGATTCTGTGCAACGGAATTGATGGAACTTCGGTATGTTGTGGTAGACCGATGGTGTGAACGTACAAATCTCATCTCAGAAATGGAGAATGGCATGCACGGATCCATGATATCTAGGGTTATTTTGAGCATTTCGGCGGTGGCTGCGCTCGCTGGTCCGTGCGAAGGGCAGATCGTCGTTTTTGAGTTGCGGGCCGACAGGCCGGTAATCTCTCATTCCGAACCAACGGTTCGGATTACCATACGCGAGACCCTGGTGCAGCCTCAGGGAGACGAGATCGGGATTGCAAACTTTCTTTTTGATATCCCTATTGAGTCTCATATCGGTGCGGTGATCGATCTGGCCCCGGGGCGCCACCCCGATTTTCAGCATTGGGCGGGGAAGAACGGAACGCCAAGTTCGGCTGGAGTTATGGCGATAGATGGCTTCCAACTGCCACCAATGCTCGGTTCCATTCCGATGAACCCAAACTTCAACCGCTCGCTCTCGCTGGACATCTACTCGTTCACGTATACGGCGACCGAGTTTGATCCCGGTGTTGTCGAGTTTTCTCTCGACCTCATCGGCGGAGCATTCTACATCACCGAGAGTGGTCTGAGCAGGCGTTGGTGGCCAAAAGATGCGGTCGTTTTTGGAACTACAGTCGAAGTAGTGAGTCCCGCGCCAGCAACCGTTCCGCTGATTGCAGTCATATTTTCAGGGCTGGGCACAAGGAAGCGTCGCCGCTAGCCGCTCTACAATCTACTACTTCTTTTTCTTATTCCGCCGGTAATCTGTCTTGCCCTTATCCCGCGATTTACTCTTTCGGCTTCGGCGCTGAGTGCCGGTCAATTTTGGGCGGTCGGTGAAGCCTGCGCCCTTACCGCCGGCGATGCCGCCGCCGAGGTCGCTGCCGAGTGTGAGCTTGGCCTTGCCGCCCGCGCGTGAGGCGGCGTCGGTGATGACGAGATCCATCTGCCGCCGAGCGAGGTCGATGTTGGCAATCGTGACGGTGACCATGTCGCCGAGGTTGAACGATCGGCCCGAGTTGGCATCCACGAGGGCGCCGCTCTTCTTGTCGATCTGCCAGCGGGGTCGGCGGCCGTCGCGCGTCACGTCGCCGGGCAGATCCTCGGCCTTGACCAGGCCGTCGGCGAGGTACTTGTCGAGCTGGACGAATACGCCGCGGGGCGTGACGCCGGTGATGACGCCGCGGAACGTCTCGCCGAGCTTGGACTCGAGGAACTGGAGGATGAGAAACTGGCGCAGGTCGCGTTCGGCATTCTCGGCGTTCTGCTCCATGTTCGTGCACTGCCGGGCGACGGTGATGAGTTCGTCCTGGTGGGGACAGAGCGGCGAATCCTGGAGTTGTTGTGAGAGTGCTCGGCGTTCTTTCTGGGTTGACGGGCGCAGCCGACCGTTGTCGGTCTGGCGCAGGTAGGCGAGCAACGCGCGATGCACAGTCAGGTCGGCGTAGCGGCGGATGGGGCTGGTGAAGTGCGCGTAGGCGCTGCTCGCCAGCGCGAAGTGGCCGATCAATGCCGGCGAGTACTCGGCCTTGGTGAGCGTGCGCAGAACCGCCATGTGGACCGCCCGCGCGGCCGGCCTGCCCCGTGTTGCGTTGAGCAGCGCTTGCAGTTCCTCGCGCGTCGGGTTTTTGGGGATGGCGTACCCCGCGACCTTGGCGGACTGGCGCATCTCGTCCACGTCGCCGGGCGTGGGCGCGGGGTGGATGCGCCGGATCAGGGGCACGTCGATATCCTCGAACAGGCGCGCAAGCACCTCGTTCGATTCCACCATGAACATCTCGATCAGCGTGTGCGTGAAGGCGTCATCCTCGGGCACCGCGTCGATGACGCGGCCGTCCTCGTCGAATATGAGTTCCGCGTCGGGCAGATCGAGCGAGATCATGCCCTGATCCTGACGGCGACCCTGAATCGCGCGGGCGCAGGCGTTCATCTGCTTGAGCGTGTCGATGAGCTGGTCGGTGCAGGGGGTTTCGGTTTTGGCGTGTTTCCTTGCCTCGTCGAGGTCGCCGTCGATGAGGGCCTGGGCTTCGAGGTATGTCAATCGCTTGGCGGAACGGATGATGGTGGAGGCGACACCTTCGGCTGTGATGCGTCCCTTGCCGTCGTAGCGCATGATCGCGGTCTTGGTAAACCGCGTCACACCCTCCTGCAGCGAGCAGATGCCGTTGGAGAGCAGTTCCGGCAGCATCGGGATGACGAGCCTGGGCAGATAGCACGAGTTGCCGCGGCTGAGCGCCTCTTGATCGAGCGGCGAGTCTTGTACGATAAACTCGCCGACATCGGCGATGTGGACACTGACCTCCCAGCCGTTGTCGAGGCGTTTGATCGAGATCGCGTCGTCATAGTCCTTGGCGTCGGGCGGATCGATGGTGATGATGAAGTCGCCGGTGAGGTCGAGGCGATCGGGCTGGGTCTTTGCGCCTTCGCGCTCGAATCGCGCAACGTCTACCTCGAACTGGTGGTTGATCTCGCGGGCCTGGTCGTTGCACTTCTGTGGGAACTCGTTGGAGGGGAGGCCAAACGCGGCGATGACACCCTGCGTTTCGGCGTCGGGTTCGCCCGCCTCGCCGAGGACCTTGGTGATGACACCCTCGCCGAGCGCGCCATAGCTTCCGGCTGAGGGATACTCGACGAGCTCGAAGACGACCTTGTCGCCGGGCTTGACGTTTTTCGACTCGGCGTCGCGCAGGACGACGGGCCTGGTGAGGATTCTGCCGTCGGGAAGGGCGAGCCACTGCGAACCTCTTCGTTGGATCTCGCCGACGAAGCTGGTGCGTGCTCGCTCGATGATCTCGACGACGGTGCCGACGAACTGCGGGCCCTCGACGCCCCCGGTGCGTTTCTTGTCCTTGCGGACTTTGACGCGGACGCGGTCGCCGGTCATCGCGTCCAGCGTGTCGTTGGGCGGGATGAAGACGGATCGCTCACGGACGGTGGCGTCGGGCTGGACGAAGCCGAAGCCCTTGGGATGGCTGCGAAAGTTGCCGACGATCTCGCCACCCATGGAGCCGATCGACGGCAGGCGGGCCTGCCCTCGCTGGTTGATGTTGATGAGCCCCTGCTCGGCCATGAGGTCGAGCGCGTCGCGAAACTCGGTCTCATCCTCGACCTGGAGGTCGCGAGCAAGGGTGTCGGCGTCGGCGGGCGTGTAGGTGTCGTGCGCGAGATGGGCCAGCAGGCGCTTCTGGTACTTGAGTGGCATGAAGGGTGTTCCGTGGGGGTCGGCCGGCGGCAGCCGTGCTCGCGACCCCGTGCAGGATATGCAGCGGAGGTAGATCCTCGCCGGGACGGCCGGGCGTTGGCACGGCGATTGGGCGAGGGGCTCTCACGCGGCGGCGGGGGTCTGGATCTGTTCGAGG
Organism: Planctomycetota bacterium; assembly: GCA_022567535.1. Taxonomy (GTDB): domain Bacteria; phylum Planctomycetota; class Phycisphaerae; order Phycisphaerales; family UBA1924; genus JADFGU01. The sequence goes on from JADFGU010000056.1 coordinate 7,014, forward strand.
GCGTTGACGGCCTGGTCGAGTTCGTGCGAGAACGGCACTTTCTGGTCGGCGGCGAGCGCGTCGCGCATGGCCCGGAAGTACCAGAGTGTGATCTCGCGCCCGCCCGGGAATCGACGCCACACCTCCGACCCCTCGCGCTGGGCCAGCTCGATAACGACGAGGATGGAGGCGGTGGCATGGGCGGCGCAGACGGTCCTCGCGGCGGCGGAGACGGAGGCGACGGTTTTCTGGTACGCCGACTGCGAGTTGCCCGTGGGCGTCATCGGCACGCCGAGCACCAGTGAGCACTCGTCGAGCAGAGTGGCGACGCCTGCGCCGAACCGCGGGGCGATGTCCTCGGGGGGGATGGCCTCGGTGCGCTCGCCGACCGCGCCGATCAGGAGCGAGGCGATGGCCTCGGTCTGCTCACAGCCGATGTCGAACAGGAGCTCGAGCGTCCGCAGCCGCTGGGCCAGCGCCAGACTGGGCTTGGCCGAGAGCACGTCGCCGGCCGCCTGGGTGAGCAGGCCGAGCGTCTCGATCAGGAGTGTGCGTTCTGGCGGGGAAGGCGGCTGGGTTGCGTCGGCATCGTCGGGCGATTCTTCCGGTTGTTCGGCGGTCGCTTTGTTCTTGGGAGTCGGCTTGCGCTTTTTCGGGTTGGCAAGTCGAATGACGCGACCGGCCTCGGTCAGCAGGATTTGGGCGATGTCGTCCGAGTCCACAAGATACGCGACCTGCTCGATGTCGCTGCTCTGGAGATCCTCGGCGGTGACGATTCCCGCCCGGCTGAGGGCAACAACCGCGCCCTGACTGATTCCTCTCAACTCACCGATCGGTGTCGTTGGCACGGACCCTGCTCCTTCGTTGCGGCGACAATCACCCGGGAAATGATCGGTTTTCACGGGCGGTAACATCGCTGGTTCGATCGCGCGAGGCGAGGTCGGACGGGCGCGGGGCGGCGCAGCGATCCCGATCGTCACAGCCGGACCGGGTTCTCGGACTCAGACACGGGCGGCGTAGGCTCGCACACGTTCGCGGAAGGGTGCGGGATCGAACCCGAGATGGTCGCGGGCCTTTCCCGTGTCGGCGACGCCGTTCTCGGTCGCCATGACGACCATGCCCGCGTCGAACGGGAGCAGGGCGCCGAGTCCCAGCGCCCCGGCCAGCTTGGCCCCGATGATCGCCAGGTCGCCGGGCACGCGGCGCGGCTTGAGCCCGGGCAACCCCTCGGGCAGCGTGTCGCGCAGAAACTCGAGCAATTCGGGCCAGGTGAAGGTCTCAGGCCCGGTGAGCGTGTAGACCTCGCCGATCGCGTCGTCGGTGTCGATGGCTGCGGCGACGCTCGCGGCGACGTCCTCAACCGCCACGGGCTGCAGCTGCGGCTCCTGGTACCGCGTCGGGCCCATGCACACGCTGGTGTCGGTGACGGGCCTTGCGAAGTAGGGCATGAACTTGTACGGCGGGCTCTTGCCCGTGACCAGCTTGGAGAGCTCCTGCATCATCCCGCTGTCCGGGGCGTGGATCATGCTGGGGCGGAAGATTGTCCAGTCAAGGCCGCTGCGTCGGACGATCAATTCGGCGTCCCACTTGGTCCGCTGGTATGCGCTGGCGCCTTGGGCGCGAACGCCCAGCGCGGAGACCTGGACGAACCGTCCGACGCCCAGGGCCTTGGACGCCTCGACCAGCGCCTCGGTCGCCCCGGCGTGCATGCGCGTGAACGTCTGACCGCCGGACGATTCGCGCAGGATCCCGATGGCGTTGACGCACGCGTCGCAGCCGCGGAGCAGCTCGTGGGGCGATCGGCCGTCGAGCACGTCGCCGACGACCAGATCGGCCTCGACGCGCCGACCGAGGACCTGCTCGGCCTTGGCGCGGTCTCGGATGAGGGCCCGCACGCGATGCCCGCGAGCGAGGAGTTCTTTAGCGATGTATCGTCCGACGAAGCCGGTGGCGCCGGCAACGGCGATCGTCTTTGCTACGCTCATGGTCGATGATACGCCGTGGCCGGGCGGCGTCGGGAGGGTGCATGTCGCTGCAGGCCGAATCCGTCGCGTTCGCGTACCGCCCGGACCGCCCGGTGTTGCGGTCGGTGACGGCGGAGTTTCCGGCGGGGGCATTGACGGCGATCGTCGGGCCCAACGGCGCGGGGAAATCGACGCTGCTGCGCCTGCTGGCGGGGCTGGGTCGGCCGGGCGCGGGGTGCGTGACGCTGGGCGGGCGCGATGTGTGCGGGCTCGGGGCGCGGGCGGCGGCCGGGCGGATCGCATACCTGCCGCAACGCCCGACCGTGGCGTTCGCGTTTACGGTCGGGCAGGTGGTTCGGCTGGGGCGGTACGCGGTGGGGTACGACGAGGCGGCAGTCGTGCGGGCGCTCGAGTCGGCCGACGCGATCGAGCTGATGGACGAGCCGTTCGGCCAGCTCAGCGTCGGCCAGCAGCAGCGGGTGACGCTGGCTCGGTGTCTGGCGCAGCTGGACGGCGGGCCGAGCGGGGGCGCACGTCGGCCTCGGACATTGCTGGCAGACGAGCCGGTCTCGGCCATGGATCCACGGCACGCACTGGGCGCGATGTCGACCTTGCGCCGCGTCGCTCGGCGGGGGGTGAGCGTGGTGGTCGTGCTGCACGATCTGGCGCTGGCAGCCGGGTGGGCCGACCGGGCGGTGGTGCTGGACGGGCGTGGGCGTGTGGCGTCGTCGGGCCCACGGGACGAAGCGCTGGACCCAGAGCTGCTGGGGCGGGTGTTTCAGACGCCGTTTCGCCTGGTCGGGGTGGACGGCCCCGGGGGTGGCAGGGTGCTGCTGCCGGCGGCGTTCGGCGGCGATACAATCTGAGCGAGATGAAATGGCCTTCCTATGTTGCGTTGGCGCTGTTCATTCTTCTGCCGGCGATCAAGCAGATCGCGGACCACCTGGAGCGGAAGAAGCAGCAGCGATCGATCCAGGGCGAGCATCAACGCCGACAGCAGGATTCGCTGCGCACGGGCAGGCCGACGAGCCCGCCCCAGAAACGCACACTCTCCGCCAGCGCGGTGAGCGCGTCGGATCGTCTGCGTGAGATCCAGGAGAAGCGTCGCCAGGCGCTCGAACAGGCGCGTCGGCGCGCGCAGGCGCAGCTCCAGCAGGCCGCCCAGGGCATGAGCGAGGCGCTGGGCCTGCCGGTCGGGCCTCCTCGTGCGGGCAGACCAGGATCGGCCGGGCCTGGGCGAGCGGCGGCGCGCGTTGGGCCGCCCAGGCGCACGGTGTCGCCGGGGCGGCCTCAGCCGACGATTGTCGGCCCGATCCCTCAGCCGGTGCGTCGGCAGAGGCCGACCTCGCCGGCTCGACTGCGAGCGCCGCTGCCGTCCGCCAGGGCGCGGGCCGCACCCGAACCACTGTCCAAGCCCCTCAGCAGTCGGCGTCGCGAGCACTTGAAGCTGAGCGAGCACTTGCAGGTTCATCGGCTGGTGGCCGACGCCGAGGCCGGGGTCGTCATCGAGGAACCACACGCGGCGGTCTCGCCCGGGCAACTGGCGAAGATGGATGCGAAGGCGTGGCGACTGGCGATTGTGTTTCAGGAGGTGCTCTCGCCGCCGTTGGCGCTGCGCGCGTCCTCCGAGCCGGCGCCGCGGCTGGGCTGAAGCGTCCCCCGAACCAATGATCCCCTACGAGCCCTCCGCGCGAGCGGAGCGTCTCTGGCGAACAGACGCGCGCGCTCTCGCACGGCGCGCGCTCGTCAGACCCGGGTGAAGATTGAGAGGCGGGAGCGAGATCGATACGAGCCGCGACCGGCAGGGAGCCTGATTGGGCGGGACCGGGCAGTCGTCCCGCACCGGATGTCGCTGGAAGCACTCCCTTCCGGTCGTGCCTCGTACCGGGAGTCAGCGATTGCCTGCGGCGGACTCAGCCTCGGCGTCGTGCCGGGGGTGGTCCGAGTCAATCGTGCGGCGCGAGCGGGCGGCTTGCGCGCTAGGCTCGGTCATGCACGGACAGGGGCTCCAGGGTCGGATCGCGGTGGTGACGGGCGCCAGCGCGGGGATCGGCCGGGCGATCGCCTCGGAACTCGTCGCCCAAGGCGCGCGGGTGGTCGTCAACGCCCGCCGGGGCGACGCGCTGCGCGAACTGGTCAGCGAGCTGGGCGAGGATCTGG
>JADFGU010000057.1 GCA_022567535.1 Planctomycetota bacterium
GCTCGTCCCCTCTTTCCCAATGCCCGATGCCCGATCCCTGATGCCTTCCCCATTGCCTGATGCCTGATCCCTGATGCCTTCTTCCGGTGCACGAAGAGAGCCCGCGCTTGCGCTTGGGCCTCCTTTCCATGTGCTTTGTTGTTTCCTTTCGAGTGCCTGGTGCCCAGTGCCTAGTGCCTTTTCCTCCGCCTCCGTATTCAACTGCGCAAAGTAAAACGTGCCGCGGTGGTCGGCCTGCTCGATCTCGTACGCCGCCCGCTCCAGGGCCGTGGGTGGATGGTCCAGTTCGCGCGCGATGTCGATGCCCAGTTCGGGATGGCGAAAGACCGCGTAGTCGTCGATGGTCATGCGGCAGTCGGCCGCAACCACGCGCCCATCGCCGGTGATGACCAGCGGGTTGATCTCGATCGATCGCGCGTCGCAGCGCTTGGCCAGGTCGAACACGCTGCGCACCGCGTCGATAAGCATGTCGTGCTGGGCCGCATCCACGCCCGCCGCCGCCACCGCCTCGGCAAGCTCGCCGCGCCCGGGGCCTTCCGCCACGTCGCACGACAGACGCCGGACCTCCGAGGCGCGCTGCTCGATGCCCGACCCGCCGGACGCGGCGAACAGGATGACCGGCGATCGGCCGGCGTCGCTGATGAACAGCGACACGAAGAACTCACGGGCGATGTCCAGGCGCTCCTCGACCAGCACGCGCTGGACGGGGAAGTTTCCGACCCGCATCAACAGGAGCGTTTCGGCGTGCGCAGCAGCCTGCCCGGGCGTCTCGGCGAACCTCACACCCCCGATCGCCGCCCGCCCCGTGGTCCAGGCCTGGATCTTGACCACGACCGGGCCGCCGATCTCGGCCGCAATCTCGGCCGCCTCCCCGGCCTTGGACGTGCTTCGGCCGCGCGGGATCGCGATGCCCTGCTCAGCCAGCAGCGCCTTTCCCTGATACTCGTGAAGTCGGGCCATTACTGTGAATCGCTCCTGCGGAACAATCGGCGAAACTGTAGCCCTCCGTCCCCACCTGTTGTCCCCGAGCCTTGCTATCGAAGCCCCGGGGCCGCACATGGATCGGCGACTTTCGTGTATGATGCGCGGGCGAACCGATCCCACGCCGACCGGCGCCGGTCAAGAAGGAGACAATCCAATGTCGCTGCACGTCACCCGAAGAGAGTTTCTGCAGACCTCCGCCGCTGCCGGTGCGACAGCCGCCGCGTGGTCGATGACCGCCTCGTCGTACGCCCGGATCATGGGATCCAACGCCAGGCTGAACGTCGCCTACATCGGCGTCGGCGGCATCGCCGGCAGTCAGCACATCCCGAAGATGGAAGAGTTCGGCTGCGGGTGCCCGTGCTACTGCGACGCCGACAGCAACCGCTGGGGCAACGCCGCCGACCGCTGGCCCGACGCGATCGGCTACACCGACTACCGCGACATGTACGACAACCACCACAAGAAATTCGACGCCGTCATGGTCGGCACGCCCGACCACCACCACTACCCCGCGACCATCATCGCCATGATGCTCGGCAAGCACGTCTACACGCAGAAGCCGCTGACCCACACCGTCTGGGAATGTCGCCAGCTCGAAGCGGCCATGAAGAAATACAAGGTCGCCACGCAGATGGGCAACCAGGGGCACGCCCTGGACAAACTGCGCGTCACCATCGATTACATCCGAGGCGGCGCGATCGGCGACCTCAAGGAAGCCCACGTCTGGACCGACCGTCCGGTCTGGCGTCAGGGCCAGCCGCGCGTCGAAGGCTCCGAAGCCATCCCCACCAACATGAACTGGGACGCATGGATCGGCCCGGCGCCGCTGCGCCCGTACCGACACAATCCGGCTGACGACTGGGGAGGCTTGTACCACCCGTTCAACTGGCGCGGGTTCTGGGACTTCGGCTGCGGCGGCATGGGCGACATGGCCTGCCACAATCTCGATCCGATCTACTGGGCCATGCTGCCCGGCCAACCCGTCTCGATGGAACTCGTCGATTCAGAGGCGATCAACGGCGCCGATCAGTACATGAGCGAGGGCACGGTCAGGTACCACTTCGCGGCCGACGGCGACCGCCCCGCGTTTGACATGTACTGGTACGAGGGCGGGCGCAAGCCGGAGCGTCCGGCCGAACTCGCCGGCGACGAACCACTGCCCAATCAGGGCGCGTACTACATCGGCACCAGGGGCAAGATGATCGCGCTGGGCGATTCGCGCGAGGCGCCGATCCTCCTGCCCCAGTCGGCGCACGAGGCGTTCGGCACGCCCACGCAACAGATCGAACGCTCCGAGGGTCACCACAAGGAGTGGTTCCTCGCGTGCACGGGCCAGAAGCCGTACGACTATCCTAAGAGCAACTTCGCCTATGCCGCCCCGTTCACGGAGATGATCCTGCTCGGCTGCATCGCCCAGCAGGTCGGCGGCAAGCTGTATTACGACGCGAACAGCGGCCAATTCACCAACAGCGACCTCGCCAATTCGTTCATCACCAAGAAATACCGCCGCGGCTGGGACTTCCACATGTAACTTGCACTCCAGCGCGCCGCGATTATCCGAACAGAGCCCCCTGCGCCAGCAGGGGGTCCTCCCCACCACAAAACAAGTCCCGCGCGGGTGCCCCTGGCGGCTTGCCCGCCAGTGCGATTGCGTCAAACTCTCACACTGGCAGATGAACTGCCAGTGCCACCCGCCGAGGGAGTGTCGGCGCTTGTCGAAGGAGCTACGGCGCTTGTCGAAGGAGCTCGGGCGCTTGTCGAAGAGGCAGCGGCGCGTGTCGACGGGGTCTCGGCGCGTGTCCAAGGGAGTGGGGGAGGGGAATGGAGAGGACCCTCGCTGGGATTGGGAAAGCTATGGCTTCCCAATCCCGAGCGGGGCAATTCTACGGGCTGCGCCCGATCTACCGGAGGCCGGGGGGCGCTGGCCCCGGGGCTGTGATCCGTATACTCACTATACTGGGATCTGGCGTGCGAGGACCGAATCGTGCGGGCGCAGGTCCTGGCGAGGTTGAACAAGTCGGGAGACATCCATGCCACACTGGTACATCCGGGTTCAAGACGACGAAAGGAACGAGGAGTGGATGGTTGTTCAGGCCGACAACGCCGCCGATGCGATGGAGCGCGTTGGGGTCGACGTGTCACACGTTCGTCTAATCCAGGCGCGTGGAAGGGTGCGGGGTTGGTTGCGGCGCTGGCTCGCATCCATTGGGGCGAGCATCTACTGTGTGTTTGTCTTTGCCGACTCGCTTGGATTGAACTGGATGGAATCGGCAGCCTTGCTGGGCGTGCTGACCGTGGCGGCGCTTGGCACACGGGCGCATCGCGCGCGGCGCCGATCGAAGGCAGGGTCCAAGCTTCCAATCAAACGCCACCAGGTTACGCAGACTGCGCTTTGGCTTCTGGCGCCGACAATGTGGATGATGCTGGTGACGGCAGTGTCGTTAGGCGTTTCCGTTGTGGAAGCACTCGGTGGCGAAGAGGCAATCAGGCCCAGTGATGTGGTCGTTCCTCTCTTTCTCTTCTATCTCGCTCGGTTGGATCTAGCGGATCTGCTGTGAAGCAGTCGCACGCCCGCTCCCACACCCCCCCGGCGCGCCGGGGCTGCCCTACGGAAGCCCCATGGCGGCGGGCCGCCCTGGGCCCGACGCATACAATCATCCCGCAGGGGAGCGAACGGATCGGCCATCGGCGGACCAGTGCCACCCGCCGGACCGGCCATCCGCCGCAGGTCGTACGGACCCCGGCCAGCAAAGACCTCCCAGGACGCGCTATGTCAGCGTTTGGTGTATACTGATTGAACGATGTCAAACTCAGTCAACAGCGCCCTCGAATACATCAAAGACATAACCTCAATCTCCGATCTCATGAGCTTTTGCCTCGCCGCCGCAACGCATCTCACAATCCGACGTTTGGGCGACAAAAATAGTGACGTCGATACTTCAGACGAGTTGCTTTCTCCCGGGCAAAGCGGCTTACTTCAGTGTGCCTATCGCGGGCACGCTTGTCAAACTTGGCGGCTCGTCCCAGATTTCTTCCGTGACGAACCGGCTCCCGACAGACCGTTTCCGTTGTCATGGGAACACAATTTTCTTGACGACTTCCGCGAGCATGCCGTGAGCCGGATGGTCGATCCTCCTGTCCAGGACGACACGATTGCATGGTTGACCCTGGCACGGCACCACGGCGTGCCTACCCGCATTTTGGACTGGACTTACTCACCTCTGGTCGCTCTGTTTTTTGCGGTTGAGCGACGAGAGGAGTACGCTCATCTGGACGGCCGCCTGTGGGCCTCTTCACTAACTGCTAATGATACTGAGCCGTCACCTGACACTGATCTTGCGCAAACGCTGGCGAACGCTGCGTTCCAGGTGGGTTGCACACCTTCCAAGTATTTCAGTTCCATGCGTGCCCGCCAAATCACTCCACGCGTTGCTGCGCAGTTGGGCACCTTCTCAATTCACGGAGGGGCCAAACCACTTGAAGCCCACGCGAATGCCGACGACAGTTTTATCTATGCCAACATCCCTGCGGACTCAAAGTTGGATTTGCGGGCTGAGCTCGCCATGCTCGGCATTTTGCGCCGCGATCTCTTCCCTGATCTATCTGCACTGGGCGAGTTCGTCGCTTCGACTCGATATCTCACTGATCCTCAGTTCTAGCCTTCTCCCCTATTCCCTCACCAGCCTCTACTCCTCAATCCCTCCTCGTTCCACTCCGCATCAGCCACACCCTCCCGGGCCCGACGCATACAATCATCCCGCAGGTGAGCGGACGGATCCGCTCCAGACACTGGCCGTTCCAGACACTGGCCGTTCCAGACACTGGCCGCTCCAGACACTGGCCGCTCCAGACACTGGCCGCTCCAGACACTGGGGCGGGCTAGCTGCCAGTGCCACCCGCCGTCTTGCCTCTGGTAGGCCGATCCCGCTATCCTGTACCGGCCTACCATTCCTTAGATGCCCACACCTCCCTCCAACACCAGAGAAGTACGAGAGACCACGAGGATCACGAGCATCGCCTCTCTCCTGGAATTCGCGTGGTACACCACAGCAGTGCTAGGCGGTGAACCGGCGTTTCGTGGACAATCCAAGCACTTCTGGTGTCTTCGACCCCGACTCTACCGGCCTGAGTTCTCAGAGAATCATGACTTTGAGCGCAATCTTCTCAGTGAATTCGGCGAGTTTGGGCCTTCACGGGTACCGGACCCCCCGCACAGTAACGATCAATTATCCTGGCTAATACTCGCACGACATCATAACCTCCCGACGCGGCTGCTCGACTGGACATGGTCACCCCTCATTGGACTCTACTTCGCTGTTTGCAATCAAAAGCACTACGAAACTGACGGCAAACTCTGGGCGATCGAGCTCGGCGGAGTTTCCCATCTTCAACCAGATGTATCCGATAGAGACCGTGAGCGTCTGATTGCAAACGCGTTCTCAGGAACCAATACTCACGTTGTAGCCCCTATGCGAGGATTTCAGCGTAACGCACGCATTGCAGCCCAACAGGGGCGGTTTACTATTCATGGCGACTCTACGATTCTCACGGATTGGCCCAATATCGATCAGATTCTCACGTCCGCGATTGTCCCGTCTGAATGCAAATTCATTCTTTTTCGCGACCTCGCTCAACTTGGGATAAAACGTCACACGCTATTTCCCGACCTCGACGCGCTCGCCGAGCATCTCTCTCACAACATATGGGTTCAACGATCGGCGGGTGGGCGGACCCTTTAGTCTGTGTGGCATGCCCACGCGCTTCGCGCGGCGGGTGGCCCGCCCAAGAGCTCTGTGTGGCATGTCCGCGCGCTTCGCGCGGGCATGTCTCGGGGTTGTCGCCGTGCAAGGAGCATCCGCCCCTCGGCCATCCAACAACCCAATCGTACAACAGCCCGCCATCCACCGCAACCCCACCCCACCCCATTTCCCCCCGCCTTCACCCCTTCGCGCTCTTCGCGACCTTCGCGTTGAAATCCTCTCTGCGTCCTCCGCGCCGACTCCGCCACCTCTGCGTTCCTCCGGATCGCGTCACTCCGGCCAGTCGCCCTCGAAGACGTCTGTCGCCGGGCCGGTCATGAAGACGTGGTTGGTTAGCTCGTCCCACCTGACGCGCAGATCGCCGCCGGGCAGGTGCAGGAGGACTTCGCGATCCAGGCGACCGGTCCGCACGCCGGCGACGCAGACGGCGCACGCGCCGGTGCCGCACGCCTGCGTGATCCCCGAGCCGCGCTCCCAGGTGCGCATGGTCGCCTCGGCTCGTGACCGAATCTGAGCAAAGTGTGCGTTGATCCGCTCTGGAAAGGCCCGGTGACGCTCGATCTGAGGCCCGATTCGACCGAGGTCCAGCCCGGACACGTCGTCGATGAAGATCACCGCGTGCGGGTTGCCCATCGAGACGAACACGGCCTTGAACCGCTCGCCCGCCGCGTCGAACTCGGCGTGCACGCCGTCGTCCAGCACGCGCACCAGACCAGCCCGATCGACCGGCACGTCGGCAAGCTCGAATATCGGCTCGCCCATGTCCACCGTCGCCGTCGTCAGCCTGCCCTCAATCACCTCGTACTCGATCGACAGCACCCTGGTCCCCGTCTCGATTCGCATCGGGTTCGCATTCACGCTCAGCCGATCGTGCGCGAACTTAGCCACACACCGCACGCCATTGCCGCACATCGCTGATTCCGACCCGTCGGCGTTGAACATGCGCATGCACACATGGGCGTCGGACGATTCGGGGCGGCAGACCAGGATCAGGCCGTCCGACCCGATCCCCGTGTGCCGGTCGCTCATCCGCCGGGCCAGGTCCGGCAGGTCATCGCGCGCGGCGATCTCCGGGTGCGTGACCGCGTCGAGATAGACGTAGTCGTTACCGATGCCGTGCATCTTGACGAATCTCACAGCTGAATCGTACGCGCGTCTCATCACGAGGCCTGTCCCACAACGCTCACGACCATCGCCGCCACCCCCAGGAGCAGCGCCACGCCGGAGCACGCCTTGATCCAGCCCACGGTTCGATCGATGGGCAGTCTTCGGCACGGGTTTCCGGGCAGCTCATACAGCCGCCGCTGCCGGTGCGCGATCGACCCGTGCCGCCACGAGAATCGGCGTGTCGGGACGTGGTTGAGGTCCGCCACGCGCTGCAGGGCGCAGATCATGGCGTCGGCGCCCTGGGGCATCACGCGCTCGCACGGCCGGCCGTCCTCGTCCAGGCTCAGGCTCGCCGCCGCGTACGCATCGGCCTGCCATTCGAAGCGCCGGCTTACGAATCCGAACACGACGAGGCCTGCGCCCAGCACGACCGCAACGAGCACGAGTTCCATCCACGCCGCGTGTTCGACGGATTCGACCGTCGCCTGGTACGCCGCATCGGTCGCGGACGCCAGCAGCAGGATCGTCCCCAGCACCGCCGCGAGCAGCCACGGCATGTGGCGCAGGCGGATGTGCCCGACCTCGTGCGCCATCACCGCCTGCAGCTCCCTCGATTCGAGCCGGTCCAGGAGCGCGTCGGTCAGCAGGATGTAGCGCAGGGGGCCGATGAGCCCGATCACGGCACCGTTGATCATCGTGCCGTTGGTCCGCCACACACGGATGCCGCGCACGCGCACGCCGGCGCGCTCGCACAGCCCCATCAGCATGTCGCGCAGGGCGCCCGTGTCCAGGGGCACGGTATCCCAGATCCGGCACATCACCACGGGCATGACCACGAACACGCCGGCCGCACCGACCAGCTGCACCGCCGGCACCATCAGCCCCACATCCACGCCCGGCCCGGCGGACTCCGCGCCGCCCAGCAACAGCTCCACCAGCTCGCTCCAGATGACGATCGTGGCGACGGGCACGACGACCACCGCGAGCTGGTGCCGCACCGCCTGCCGGACCCATCGCGACCGCGGCAGGATGTCCGGCACGCCCGCGCCGCGATCGATATCGCGCAGCATCACCGCCTCGCGCACCATGCGATCGATCGGGTACGCTACCCACCACCCAAACGCCAGGCCCAGCAGCCCCGGCGTGATCGCGATCAGCTCGTCCAGCGCCACCAGATCGCCGCTCGTTGTGCCGGCTAAGCTCGCCAGCATCGCGCGCACCGCGTCAAGCCATCCGGCGCCGAGCACGCCGGCCGCGACGACGCAAACCGTCGCGACTCGTGCCGCGGCGACGGCCAGATCGGCCCGTGCGATCGACCTCGGGTCGCCCCGCCGCGCCAGCCGTCGCCCCAGGATCGCGACCATCCACCATGTCGGCATCCAGATGGCGACGAGCGCGCCAAGCACCATCGCCGACGCCCCGATGGGGCCGAGCCGCTCGTACATCGGCGCGACATACTCCGGGCCGGGCGTCAGCACCGCTACGAACAGCGCGATCACGAGCAGGTGAACCATCTGGCCTCCGCGACACGCCCGGCGAGGCCGACCGCGCTGTCTTCAATCGGTCAGGGCGCCCTGATCTCGCCCAGATCCACGATCACCCCGTCGGGCTGGTAGTAGTCCACGCCCAGCACGCCACGCCGAATACCCGACAGAACCAGGCACGATCGGCCCTGCCGCCACGCGTACACAAGGTCGTCGCGGCTGGGGCCTGCGAACCGGGCGTTGGACCAGCGCTGCACGTGGAAGTGATAGTGCGCCAGCGCCGCGTCGCTCGAACGGATCAGGTCCGCCGACGCCACGAACCGGTCGTCGCCGAGGCGCGACGCGGGCCTGGGTGGGAACAGCGTCACGTCGAACCGCTCGGGTGCGTCCGCGTCCGAAGCGAGCACCCCGCCGTACTCCGTCGTCCGGTCCGCCTGGTCCATCGCCGCCTGCTCGAACAGTGCCGCGCGGATCGCGTCGCTGGAGAGCGCGTCGTCGATGACGAGCAGTGCGAGCAGGTCGGCCCACCGCAGCTCGGCGTGTCGCTGGGCGAGCCGCTCCTGAAACAGCACGTCGCCCTCGCGCTCGCGGGCCGAACGACGATTGAACCGTCGGCCATCGAGCCTCGACCGGAATGCCGACATCAGTTCGTCGCGATCCGCCACGAGCCAATCCGGTCTGTGCGCCGCCGCCCATCGGATCGGCTCGATGTGCCGCAGCCGAAGCCCTGACAGGTTCTTGGTGCTGACTCGCCCGACCGCGTGCGCAGCCTCGGTCCACCACTGCGCGTCGCCGGCGTCTTGGGGATGGCGAAGCCGCCGAAGCCACGTCAGCTCCGCCGCGCTGAGCGGGATCGTGTGCAGCTGCTCGACGCACGCTTTCAGATCGGCCCGGAGAACCGCCCCGGTGCCGGTGAGCGCGTCGAACCTGTCGGAAAAGAGCAATTTCGCCCGCAGCGTTCCGTCCGCGTCCAGGCGAGCCAGCAGATCCCAGGCGTCGGCCCGCGTCAGCGCCGTCCAGTCGACCGAGCTGTTGCCGGTCGTCCCGCCGGTGTCGCTCGATCCGCCAACGATCCCGGGGTCCAGAAAGATCTCGAACACGATCTGATCGATCCGCGTGCCGGGATGCAGCGCCAGCAGTGCCTGGTGCTCGGGTCGTGCGTCGTCCTGCTCACCGAAGCCGCGCTGCGCGTAGCAGCGCACAAGCGAGGGCGTCACGTCCACCCATCCCCGCGCCACCGCCACCTCCGCGAGATACCGAACAACCCGCTCGTTCTTTTCGTGCGGCAGCAGATACCGCGCCAGGGCTCGCGAGTCGTCCTCCTTGCCACGTTCGGCGAACAGTCCCTCGATCACCGCGAGCCGAAGCTCCACCGGCGCCGCCCGTGCCCACGCGACGACTTTCAGCACACGCCGCGTCTCCTCGGCGTCCGCGCGTCCAGCCTCGGCATCGCGCAGCGCCCGTTCGGTCGAGCGGATCCGCTCACTCACGCGCAGATCCGGGTTGAGAACGTCGGTGAGCGGGTCGCCCGTGCGAAGTTCACCCTGTCCGGCACACGCGGACAAGCCCAGCCAGGAGACGATGATCGCTGCCGCAAGCCCGATAATGCATTTTCTGGTCACGTGCGGATCCTAGCGGCCGGCTGACCGGTGCGGGGTCGGCCCGAATCCTCGCTGAGGCTCCCGTGGCCCGCGAGGGCGCATATCCTTTCTTTCGTGCCCCCGGACGAAACACAACCCGAGGCGACCCTGACCCTGCCCGAGCGGGTGACCCGCATCATCGAGCTGATGCGGCCGACGATCCAGGCCGACGGCGGTGATCTGGAGCTGGTGTACGTTTCGGCCAGCGGGGAGGTGGTTGTTCGCCTGCACGGGGCATGTGTGGGGTGCCCGTCCAGCCTCCTGACCCTGCGGACCGGGATCGAGCGAAACCTGCGAGCCCACGTGCCCGAGGTTCGCTCCGTCCGGGCGGTCGAATGACGGGCTTGACATAAGCGTCGCTTTCTCAGATACTTACGGCATACCCGCCGCTCCCGTTGGGACGCGAGCCGATCCGGGCCGAGGACCCGGACTTATGTTGGGTCATGGCGTCGGTGCCCGGGCGAGGAACCCTGCACCGAGCCGTGCGGATCATTGTTCGAGCCGCTCATCCTCTTGCGTTTAGGCTTGCTGAACAGAACGGAGTGATACACTCGAACCCCGGTGGATTCGGGAGGCGGATCACCAGAAGGACAGGAGTTCCACTATGTTGGTGATCACAAGACGAGAGGGCGAGGAGGTCGTCATCGGGCCTCCCGCGAGCCCGATCGGCGTTGTCCGAATCGCGGCGATCAAGGGCGACCGCGTCCGCATCGCCTTCGATTTCCCGCGCGAGATTGACGTGCACCGGCGGGAGGTCGCCGAGCAGATCCTCGCCGAAGCCGCCGCCGGCGACCACGTGGTCACCGTGCGCCCGAGCACGAAGGTCGCCGCCGCGTCAACCTGACGTACGGTTGACTGAACCATCGCGCGGCACACCCGGCGTGTTCGTCGGCCACACCCGGTCTACTCGGGCTCTTGGCCGCTCAGGTCGTACACCCAGCCTTCGATCGCCCGATCGACGGTGTGCACCTCACCGTCGGTGAAGAACAGCGTGAGTTCGCGCTGGGCCGCCTCGGCGCTGTCCGAACCGTGAATGAGATTAAAACTGTTCGAGACACCAAAGTCGCCTCGGATCGTGCCCGGGTCG
>JADFGU010000058.1 GCA_022567535.1 Planctomycetota bacterium
CCCGCACCGGCCGCGGCAGACCTTTTCAGAGGCAGAAGCACGCGTTGGCGACCATGACCGAACCATCTTCGATTCGGGGCACGATCAGGCTCCCGGCTGCGCGCATGGGCTGGCGTGGGTGCGCCGCTGGCATCGCGGTGGTGGTGGTGATGACCGCGGCGATCGGCAGCCTCACAGGGGTCGGCGTCAATGAGCTCATCCGCGCCGGGATGCTGGCCGGGCTGTGCGTGCTGGCGGGCGTGGGGCTGGGGCTCGCGATCGAGTCGATCGGCGGCGCGATGGTGATGCTCGCCTCGACGGTCTGCGGCATGGCCACAGCGGTGGCGCTGGGGCTTGTCGTGCAGGTCGCGCTCGATCCGTCGGCCGGGCCGTTCTGGCTGGCGATCGCCGGCGGGAGCACCGCGGCGATGTGGGCCCGGATCGCGACGGTGCTGCCGGTGCTCGGCCACGGCGCTGAGAGGGACGTGTGATGCCGCCGACGATGCTGACACTGGCACAGGGGCTGAACCCGCTCGACCATGTGGTGAACCACCCGTTCTGGGTGAGTGAGAGCGGCTGGTGGCTCTGGTCATCGCAATCGGGAAATCTTCTGATCACGCTGATCATCCTGGCGTTTGTATTCCCCCGGCTGGCCAAGAGAGCGTCCACAGGTCACCAGAGCGAAGGCAACGAGCGCTATCTGCCCGGGAGTCGATCGACAGGGCTGCTCGAGGTCGTGTGCGTGTACCTGCAGGAGCAGATCGTGCGGCCGGTGCTGCACGAGAACACGCGTCGGTACATGCCGTTTCTCTGGACTGTGTTCTTCTTCATCTTCGTCAACAACGTGATGGGCATGTTCCCGCTGCTCGAGATCGGGACACTGATCCTGGCGGTGATCGGTCTGGCAGGGTTCGAGCCGGCGGCACAGGCGGTGTACGATCACCGCGCTTTCATGGGCACGACCGCGACGGGGAACATCTGGGTCACGGCGACGCTGGCGGGAATGGCGTTTGCCGTATTCATCATTCACGGTTTTCATGAGCTGGGCGTGAAGGGTTTTCTGGAGCACGCGACGTGTGGGGCGCCCTTCTTTCTGTGGCCGATCATGGTGCCGATTGAGCTGGCCGGGTACTTCATCATCAAGCCGGGCGCGCTTGCGATTCGATTGTTCGCGAACATGACCGCGGGGCACGTGCTCGTGGCGACGATGCTGATGTTTGTGACGATGGGATTCCAGGCGGTTGAGACGATCGGGTATGTCGGATCGTTCGCGATGCAGATTCTTGTTGCGCTTGTGCTGATCCCGATTTTCTTCCTCGAACTCTTTATAGCGCTGCTGCAGGCGTTCATTTTTATGTTCCTGACAACGATTTTCATCGGGCAGTTGAGCAGCCATCACCAGGCGAAAGGGGCGCACGCACACGCGTAGGGCGTGCGCGAAATCAGCATTGGTTCCGGCCCCGCGTGGTGCGGGCTCGAAGCATTCGAGTTTGAACAGGTTTCAGAAAAGGATGACGGGTATACCCATGAAGACAATGATTCGAAACGTTGCTCTCGCTGGAGGCACGCTGGCGGTTCTCGGCCCCGCGGCCGCATTCGCTCAGGAGGCGATCTCAGTGGAGGCGGCTACGGTCTTGGCTGAAGGCACTATCAAGATCGGCAAGGGCATCGGTGTGCTGGCGGGAGGCCTGGCCGTCATCGGCGGCGGCATCGGCATCGGGCTGGTCGGCAAGGGTGCGGTCGAGTCGATCGCGCGGCAGCCACAGGAAGCCGGCACGATCCAGCAGAACATGCTGATCGCGGCCGGCTTGATCGAGGGAGCGACGCTGTTCGCCGTGGTCGCGGGCATCCTGGTGCTCTTCCTCTGATCTTTGAGACTTTCTCATCCCGCTGCCACAGGGCGACCGGGATGGTTCATGCGCGCCACTGCCCGGCAGGGTGTGCACGCTTGGAGATGACTCGATGCAGCGCACAGCTCTGGCGATTGTGAGTCTCTTGTTGCTGGCCCTCGCTCCCGCGGCGTTGGCGCAGGGGCACAACGAGACGCCGGCCGACACCCAATCCATGCAGACCGCGGGCGAGACGCACGCCGAGACTGCGCAGGCGGAAGACCATGCCGCGGACGCAGGGCATGAGAAGGGCGAACTGCTGGCGCCGATCAAGCAGGGTCTGCCGGCGATGATCACCGCGTTTGTGGTGTTCATCATCGTGTTCCTGGTGCTCAAGGCCAAGGCTTGGCCCGTGATCGCTGGCGGGCTGGATGAGCGTTCCCAGAAGATCCGCGATGAGATCGCCGCGGCCGAGAGCGCTCGCGAGGACGCCAAGGTCGCGCTTGCGGGATACGAAAAGTCGCTCATCGAGGCGCGGTCCGAGTCCAAGAAGATCCTCGACGAAACCAAGGTGTACCAGCTGCAGCTGGCGGCCGAGCTGAAGGCCAAGGCCGATGTGGAGCTGGCCAGGATGAAAGATCGGGCCCGGCGGGATATCGAGTCGGCCAAGAAGATCGCCATCAGCGAGATCTACGCCGAGGCGACCAACCTCGCGACGATCATGGCCGGCAAGATCCTCCGGCGCCAGGTGACCGAGCAGGACCACGCGCGCCTGATGGAAGAGTCGCTCTCAGAACTCTCGAAAATGAACAACTGATCGGTTCGGCCCGCGTGGTCGAGCCGTCGGGATCCACCGATGCCGCTCATGGAAAGACAACCGGACGCGCTGGCCAGGGTGTACGCGGAGAGTCTGTTCGAGCTGGCCGAGGCCCGGGGCGGCCGCGAGGCGCTCGAAGAGACGCTGGACGAGTTGGAAGATATCCTGGAGCTGGCGCGTGAGGACGCACGATTCAGCGAGTTCCTGGCGTCGCGGGCGCTGGGCGTCGAATCGCGCGGTCGATCGCTGAAGCGAATCCTCCAGGGCCGCTGCACGGACCTGACGCTGCGGTTCATCCTGCTCCTGAACCAAAAGGACCGGATTGCCCATCTGCCGCCGATCGTCGCAGCGTTTGACGAGATGGTCCAGGAGGCGTTCGGGCGTGTCGAGGTGGACGTGTATACCGCCTCGCCCATCAGCACCGGGGTGCTGACGACCATCCGGGAGCGATTCCGCGCGGCGATGGGCAAGGACGCGATCGTCCACCCCTACGCGGACGAGTCGATGATCGGCGGCATGAAGCTGCGCATCGGCGATACGCTGATCGACGCCTCCATCGCGTCGCAGCTTCGCAGACTGAAGGACCAGCTCAACGATTCCGGGTCCGAGCGGCTGCGAGAGCGGGTCGAGAGGATCATCGAAGACTCGGGCACTGGCTGAACGCGCCCGGTCGCGGATCGTGCGCGCCGGCAGCGCGTGAGAGCCTTCGGGTGTCGCGGTCTCAGGAGTCGCAAGGCGTACTGATGGCGAAGAAGAACATCGAATCACTCGCCGTCGCGGGCAAGCGCGTGCTGGTGCGCGTCGATTTCAACGTCCCGATTCAGGACGGCGCGATCAGCGACGACCGCCGGATCCGCGCAGCTCTGCCCACGATCCGAAGCATCGTCCAGCGCGGCGGGCGCGCCGTGCTCATGTCGCACCTGGGCCGACCAGAGGGCGAGGGGTACGAGCCGAACTACACGCTCGAGCCGTGCGCCGGCGCGCTGGCGGCGTTGATCGGGCGGCCGGCGCGGTTTCCGTCGAATGACTGCGTGGACGAGGCCGCGGCGCAGGCTGTGGCGGACATGCGCGACGGCGAGATCGTTCTGCTCGAAAACCTCCGCTTCCACACGCAGGAGAAGGCGGGCGACATGGACTTCGCGTGCAGGCTCGCGGCGTACGGCGACGTGTACGTGAACGACGCGTTCGGCACGTGCCATCGCCCGCACGCATCGATGCTGGCGACACCCGAGCTGATGGCTGGCAAGCCCCGCGTGCTGGGATTCCTGGTCGAGAAGGAGATCGCGTACCTGAGCGACGCGCTGGCCGAGCCCAAACGCCCGTTCGTGGTCGTGCTCGGCGGGGTCAAGGTCTCCGACAAGATGGGCGCGATCGAACACCTGCTGCCCAGGGCGGACCACGTGCTGGTGGGCGGCGCGATGGCGTACACGTTTCTCAGGGCCCTGCACAAGAACGTTGGTGAAAGTCGCGTTGAAGAGGATCGGCTCGACGACGCCCGCCGCGCGATAGAGCTTGCGGCAAAGCTCGAGGCGCAGCTGCACCTGCCCGAGGACCACGTCTGCTCGACGGAGTTCTCCGAAACCATCGGGCGCATCCGCGTGTTCGAGGAGCAGATCGAAGACGGGTACATGGGGCTCGACATCGGGCCCAGGACGCAGGCGCGGTTCTCGCGGTTGATCCGCGACGCAAAGACGGTCGTGTGGAACGGCCCGATGGGCGTGTTCGAGTGGGAGCCGTTCCGCGCCGGCACCGAGATCGTCGCCAATGCGCTGGCCAGCGCCACGGAAGCGGGCGCGACGACGATCATCGGCGGTGGCGACTCGGCGTCGGCGGCGGACGTGTTCGGCGTGGCCGACAAGGTCTCGCACGTCTCGACCGGCGGCGGTGCCAGTCTCCAAATGCTCGAAGGAAAGACGTTCCGGAGCGTCGCGCTACTCGACGATGAGTGAGCCCACAGCTGTGCCTCCCATGCGCACCATCTCGCCCAAGGCCTTCGCGTGAGAATTGCCAAGCGAAACCACGTGCTGGCGCTGATCGCGATCTGTGCGGTGACGTACTTCCTGGGGCTGGCGACGCACGGGCTCACGAACTGGCAGGAGGGGCAGCGGGCGCTGGTCGCACGCGAGATGCAGCAGCGCGGCGAGTGGATCGTGCCGACGATCAACGGCGAGCCATACCTCGCCAAGCCGCCCATGATCTACTGGTGCCAACTCGTGAGTGCGCGGACCCGAGGCCTTCTGGGCGGCGCGGAAGAGGTCACCGTGTTCGATCTTCGTCTGACGGTGGCGCTGGCGGGCCTGGCGGGCGTGATCGCGACGTATTTCGTCGGGCGGCGATTGCTCACGGCCGGGGCGCGGCCGTCGAGTGAGCAGAATCGTACAGCGTCGCGTGCGGCGTTCTGGGCCGCGGCCATGCTCGCCACCGGCTTTCTGTACGTCCGATCGAGCAGAATCGGAGAAATCGACATTCTGACTGTGCCGTTCGTCGTGCTGGCGATCGGGGCGGTTTTCACGGCGTGGCGCTCGCACATGGACCGCGGGCGAACACACTATGTCGCGGTCGCGGCGGCGGCGGTGCTGGCGTGCGCAGCCGTCCTCGCCAAGGGTCCGCCGGCGCTGGTGTGCATTGCGTGCGGTGCGTACGGCGGCATCATGGCGTGGTCGATCTTTGCGCGTGAGGCCGGGTCGGGCGCGTATACGCGGGCGATGGCCTGTCTCCGAGCGTTCGGGCGAACACACCCGATCGCGGTGCTGGGCCTGCCGCTGCTGGCGATGTGGGCGTGGCTCAGATCGGTCAAGTCGCGCGTCGGGGCCGATGCTGTGGCCTCGGCCATCGACCAGCAGGCGTCGGAGAACCTGCGCCTGTTTGTGCTCGAATCGCCTCAGAAAAACCTCGAGGCGATGTCGTACGGCGTGGGTCTGGGCTCGATTGCCGCAGTCATCGCGATCGTGTGGCTCGTGCGCGACAGGCCGAAGCTCTGGCCGGGCGCATGGATGATCCTGACGTGGGTGGCGGTGTCGTTCGCGGCGTTCAGCCTGATGGGCAAGGGCGTGGGGCGGTACCTGACGCCGATGTGGCCGGGCCTGGCGCTCTTGGGCGGGATGTGGATCGCATCGCTGGAGTCCCGGGCTTGGGTCCGCCCGTCCGTGACCCGAGCGCTGACCGCTGCCGTCGCGCTCCTGGCGATCGGGCAGGGGTTGTGGTACGGCTATGCGCGCGAGACGTGGTTCGGCGATCGCAGCCCCCGCGCGTTCGTGGCGGAACTGACTTCGCCGCAACACTTGGTGGATACATCCCGACTGGCGGCGCTGGACCTCTGGGATCCAAGGCTGGATTACTACATCGGCGCCCACGTGCAGCCGTACGAGGACGCGGGCCCGGGCGTCGGCGTCGCGGGTGTGAATTCGGCGCCCATCGCACAGTTGCTCGAGCAACTGCGGCGCGAGGGCGGCAGCTACACGCTGCTCATCCGCGCCACGCCGCACCCCACCGTAGGGGTCGGGAACCCGATCGACCGGTTGCGATCGATCGGGTTCGTCGTGGAGCAGATCGAGATCGAGAGCGCCTTCACCGTGGACAACCGCAAGACGCCGATCATCGCGGTGCGCGTCAGGGCGCCCCACGACGATTGACGGGCCGATCAGCCCCCCAATTTCCGGGACAGCTCCGCGACCTGGATCTCCAGCCGCTTGATCTCGCGCGTGGTTGCGTTGCGGTTCATCACCATCCAGAACCAGATCTTCATCGCCAACACGATGACGATGCAGGTCATAAAGATCGTCGCGAACATGATCTGATCGCGCACTGTCTGGGCGTCAAAGAACCAGAAGATGGACAAGAACGCCAGGACGGTGAACACGAGCCCCGGCACCACGGCCATGAGGTTCAGCGCGATCGATTGACCCCGAAACCCGCCGAGCAACAGCTCGATCAGCCCCGGCTGCGACTGTGCGACCAGTTCGTCAAGTTGTTCCCTCTCATCTGTCAGCGCGTGTTTCAGTGTGTCGTCAAAGTCTGACATGTGTTTTCCTTTCGGCTTGTTCAAGTGACTCCTTCAGGTGGGCTCGGGCGTGGTGCAGACGGCTCTTCACCGTTCCTTCCGGGATGCCCAGCGCCACGGCGATCTCCGGCAGCGGCATCGATTCGAGGTGATGCATGGTGAGAATCGCCCGGCGATCGCCCGGGAGAGCGCGCAGGGCGGCCCGCAATGCGCCGATCTCGTCGGCATGATCGACCGGATCTTCCGGCGAGGCCTGCACCGGCACGCGTTCGGCCGAGGCCCGTGCCACGCGACGCTGCCTCGCCGAGCGACGGACACGGTCGGCGGACTTGTACGTGACGATCCGGTACGCCCACGAGCGAAACCGGGCCGGATCGTCAAGACGCCGGATCCCCCGCACGATCGCGAGCCACGCGTCCTGAAGCACGTCGGCAGCGTCCTCGCGGCAGCCGGTGAGTCGGAACGCGTGGACCAGCAATCGCCCGTGCCAGCGGGAGACCAGCTCATTCAGTGCGTCGGATTCGCCGTCCTGACAGCGGAGAACCAGCAGTTCGTCGTAGATGTCGTCGATCGAGCGGGCCATGGTCTGAGTATGTCGTCGCCCGGGCGGGCGGGTTCACAACGGGATTCTGACAGAACACCGCGCCTGACCGTCGCGGGGGCCAACCACACGCGCGATACGCCCGGCAGGTGTCGCCGCTGTTGCAGTACGTGATCGCATCTGAGCCGGGCTGAGCCAGGCAGAGGGGCAACGAGGCACTCAGAGGGTTTGGCTGGGACGGGCTACATGCGCCGGGCGATTTCCTCGGCGACCTCGAGCGTGGTGTTGCTCAGCCCTACGTCGTACGTACCGATCCGGCGCTCTCGGATGACCGTCGCGATCGCGGATTCCAGGCGAGAGGCCTCGTCGCCCTCGCCGAGCCACTCGAACATGAGCGTGCAGGTGAGGAGCATGGCCATGGGGTTGACCTTGTATTGGCCGGCGTACTTGGGCGCCGAGCCGTGCGTGGGCTCGAAGACGGCGTAGTCGTCGCCGATGTTGGCCGCCGAAGCGAACCCGAGCCCCCCCACCAGGCCGGCGCACAGGTCCGAGATAATGTCGCCGAACATGTTCTCGGCCACGAGCACGTCATAATCCTGCGGGTTCTTGATCATCCACATGCAGATGGCGTCGATGTTGGCCTCCCAGGCTTCGACGCCTGGGTAATCCTTCGCAACGTCGCGGAAGGCGCGCGTCATGAGGCCCCCGGTCTCACGGAGGACGTTGGGCTTTTCGGCCAGCGTGACGGAGCGCCGTTTGTGCTTCGCGGCGTAGTCGAACGCCTGCCGGCAGATGGACTCGCACCCCTGGCGGGACATGATGCGCGTCGAGAGGGCGACGTTCTCAAGACCCTTCTCGTACCAGCGCTTCATGCGGGCCGGGTGGCCGACCTCCTCGTCGGCCATCGCATCGGCGATCGACTTCGGCAGCGGGTTCCACTCGACCCCGCCGTACATGCCCTCTGTGTTCTCGCGGAAGACGACGAGATCGATCGGCCTGTCTACGGGTCGCGCCTCGGTGCCGCGAAAGTTCAGCGGGTTGCCCTCGTACCCCTTGCACGGGCGGAGGTTGGTGTGCAGATTCAGGAGTTGGCGGAGCCTGACGATGGGGCTGTAATAGACGAGCCCCGTGCCCTTGAGTTCGGGGGCAAGTTCGTCCGCGGCCTCGTCGCGGGGCTTTGAGGTGATCGCGCCGAAGAGGGCGCAGTCCGTGGACCGGAGGATCTCGACCGTCCGATCGGGCAGCGGGTTGCCCTCCCTGCACCAGAACTCCCACCCGATGTCGGCGTGCACATACTCGGCGTCGAAATCCATGGCGTCCAGGACAATGCGTGCCGCTTCCATGACGTCCTTGCCGACACCGTCGCCGGGCATCCACGCGATTCGATACTTGGCCATCGGGTACTCCGAAAGAACTGCAGGCAGAAGTCGATTAGGATAGCAGCAGTCTGTTCCGAGCGTCAGGTCGGCAAAGCAGATTCAGGCTTCGAGAGCAGAATAAAGCCTGCTGACCACTTGCGCCATGTCCCGACACCGGTATGGCGTGTACATGTCCTTTGAATCGACGTTTGGGCTGGGACGGATCACGTAGTTGTTCCTCTTGTTGACCTTTGTGATCTTGCTCAACTTCTTCATCGGCATGAGCCAAGCCATCTTGATGCGAACGTCGCCCTCGGCATAATCCACCATCACGGCGAGCAACCACGCCCGAGGATCAAATGTCGCTGACCGCACCTGGAAATGGCAGATGCTCTTTCTCTTGACCGTTCCGGTCCGCGTCTTGATCTGAAGCGGTATGGTTCTGCCCGTCTGCTTGTCCAGAACCAGAAGATCGACTCCCCGATCGTCCGCAAACGGCACATATGGTGCCAGTCGCCCGTCCGACTCCAGAATCAAACGAGCCGCCACCACGCTTTCGCCCACGGCACCCTTCTGAGTGGCGCTCAGATGCATCGCGACCTGTCCTTAGCCAGCGCGACAGCCTCGCGGGCGTAGTCGAGCATATGACGACGCGAGATCGAATCATCACGCCGCAACATAGAGATCCTTCGCCTCGGCCAGCACCTGGTCCCTGAAGTGATCGCTGAGGAACCCGGGTGTGTTGAGATCCACATTGCGGCCGAGGATCTCGGAGAGTTCGCGCTGCATCCCGAAGAATGCTCAGCCGACTCGCGTGCCGGGCTCGAACTCGACGAGCACGTCGAGATCGCTCTCGGAGGTAAAGTCCTCGCGGAGCGCCGAGCCAAACAGCGCCAAGCGGCGGATCCGGTGCTCGCGACAGAATCGCTCGATGCGATCAACGGGCAGCATTGACACGTCCAGTCTCATCTTGGGCAATCCTATCACATTCCAGGGGCCAGCCGGCGACGCACCATCGCCTCGGCCCCGCCGGCGACGATCAGTTCCTGGGCCACCGTGCTCAGGGGCACGAAGGTGAATGACTCGCCGGCGCAACGGACAAGCGAGGCGGTGAAATCCACCTCGATCTCGGGTCCGACGATGGTCGGGGCAGCCTCGCCGGGCGTCCCCGAGAGCCGGCTGTCCAGCCAGCCGACGAACGTGGGGCACTCGACACAGAGAAAGCCGTTGTTGAACGCGTTGCGCCGGTACGTCTCGCTGAACGAGGCGGCGATCACGCAGGGTACGCCCTTATATTTCAGGGCTGTGGCCGCCTGCTCGCGCGAAGATCCGGTGCCGAAGTTCCGACCGGACACGATGATGTCGCCCGCCTTGTAAACCTCGTTGAACCGCGGGTCGTAGTTCTCGAAAGTGACGGCGGCGATCTGTTCGTGCGTGAGATCGTCCTTGTACGTCCATCGGCCCGCGTAGATGCCATCCGTGTTGAGGTTGTCCTGCCGGAGATAGAGCGTGCGCCCGCGGATGGACGTAGGGAATCCCTCGAGAATATCGGCGTGTGCAGCGTCAAGGGTGCGGGAGGGCTCGGCACGGCGAACGGCGCGGCCGATCAGCTTCGTGTCGGTGGGCACTCCGGGCGCAGTGATGCGGCCGGCGACCGCGCTGGCGGCGACGACGGCCGGTGACGCGAGATAGACCTCGGCGTCTCGGCTGCCCATACGCCCCTTGAAGTTCCGGTTTGTGGCGCTGATGGCGACCTCGCCCTGTTCGACCAGCCCCGTGCCCAGGCCGATGCACGGCCCGCACCCGCTGGGCAGCGGGATCGCGCCCGCGTCCAGCAGCGATTGCCACGAGCCGTCGCGCTCCGCCTGGGCCTGGATGTCCGCCGACGCAGCCGCGACGTAGAACTTGACGTGATCAGCGACGCGCCTGCCACGGACGACCCGGGCGGCCTCGCGGAGATCGGCCAGGCGCGCATTGACACAACTGACCAGGTACGCCTTGTCGATCCTCACATCGCGCTTGTGCATCTCGGCCATGCTCGTCATGACCTTGACGTGATTCGGGCCCGAAACATGCGGCGTGACCGTGGA
Organism: Planctomycetota bacterium; assembly: GCA_022567535.1. Lineage (GTDB taxonomy): Bacteria > Planctomycetota > Phycisphaerae > Phycisphaerales > UBA1924 > JADFGU01. The sequence continues at coordinate 10,615 of JADFGU010000058.1, forward strand.
CAGATCGAGCTGAAGATCGACGGCGTAGTGCGCGTCGGGGTCGGCGAACAGGCGCTCGTCCCACCACGCATCGACGTCGTCGCGGGTGAAGAACGCCCGGGTAGGTTCGGGTCGTTCGCCGGGGCGACGGCCGGCGGCCAGGTACTCGGCCCGCTCGTACAGATAGTCGCGCAGGGTTTCATCGAATGGGAACAGACCGGCCAGCGCGCCCCATTCGGTCGTCATGTTGGCGATCGAGAGACGATGGTCGATCGTCATGGCGTCGACACCCTCGCCGGTGAACTCGACTGCGTGGTTGAGCACCTCGTCGTCGTTGAACAGCCCGCACAGGGCGATGATGACGTCCTTGCCGACGACGCCGGGTTGAAGTTCTCCGTTGAGCGTGCAGCGAGCGACCCTGGGAACTTG
>JADFGU010000261.1 GCA_022567535.1 Planctomycetota bacterium
GTCGCGTTCGTTCTGGTCGTGGCGGTGGCGATGGGGTGTGCGGTGTGGTCGCCGGCTCAAGACGACGGAGAGCCGTATGGCCCGACCTGGGAGATGTTCGAACCGGAACCCTCGCCCGGCAGACAACTTCCCCGAGCGTTGCGTCAGTATGGCGGCCCAGATATGTACGGCACACTCATGACCGGCTTTGGCTTCTCGTACTACATCATCTTGCCTGACGGGCTGCCGATGGATTTCGACAGGAACAGTCCACGCTCCTTCCCTGTGAGCGTCGGAAGAGCAGGAATCCCGTTTCGGTGCTTGCGATGGACGCTTCATATTCGTGATGACTTTGGCATTGCGCCGCTGTGGGTACGAGGGATAGACGTGACGAAAGCAATTCCTTCTTCCCCAGTCCTGCGCATCATCCCACTGATGCCCGAGCCTGTCGGGATGGTGCTCAATGTGCTGATTGTGTCTGCTGCGATCGTACTGCCGCGCATGGCGTGGCGGGGTGCGGTTGTGTTCCGGCGCAGGCGCAAAGGCCTGTGCGTGAAGTGCGGGTATCCGGTGAGCGACTTTGCGGTCTGCCCTGAGTGCGGCAAGCTGACGGGGCGTGAAGCATGAAGTGTCCCCGGCTCATCACGCGACGAGGGCTCAAGTGGGCTTGCGTGCCGTTTCTTGTGTTCGTAGTGGTCGTCGCGGCGGCGATGGGGTGTGCAGTCTGGTCGCCGGTTCGAGGCGGTTCGACGATCTTTGGCTCCATGTCAACGAGCGACAACAAATTGCCGTGGGCTTTGCGCGAGTATGACAGTAAGAACATTGCCGGGTAAGAGTGGGCCGGATTCGGCGTCTCGTTCTACCGCATCTTGCCGGCTCAATCACAGGACGCTACGGGCAGAGCGGGCACGCGACCACTTGACACGAACGTCGGCAGGGCTGGCTTTCCGTTCCGATGCATGCGCTGGACGGTCGCTCAATGGCACGGTATTCCAGACCCTCCATTATGGGCCGGCGGGATCGAGTTGAAGCCGAGACCCGGTCGGTTGCCGTTCGCGCGGCGCATCCCGCTGATGCCCGAACCCGTCGGCATGGTGCTCAATGTGCTGGTTGTGTCCGCGGCGATCGTGCTGGTGCGCGTGGCGTGGCTGGGTGCGGTTGTGTTCCGGCGCAGGCGCAAAGGCTTGTGCGTGAAGTGCGGCTATCCGATCGAGGCCAGCGCGCCGCGATGCCCGGAGTGCGGGTCTGCGTATCCGGCTTCGGCGGTTCAGTCTCGGGCTTGAGTCGCTGTGTCCCGGGTTGCGACGCTTGATTCGACGGGCTCTGGTAGGTCGGCACCCTGAGCCGACATTCAGCGGCCTCGGACGGATACGTGAGGCTGGTCAGCCCGCACCACGGTTGCCTGCGGGCGACCGACCTTCAGCGTCTGAGGCGTTCTTGAAGTGCCGGCTTGCCACGCCGGGCCGGGACTGCTTTGCTTTGCCCGTGCCCCACACCACGCCGATCACGCCCACCGCCGAGATTCTGAGGCCCGAGATCCAGGAACTGCTCGACCGCAAGCAGTACCGCGATCTGCGAGCGGCTCTGGAGCAACTGGCGCCGGCGGACATCGCCGACACGCTCGAGGCGCTGGAGTCACACGACGCGGCGACCGCGTTTCGGCTCCTGCCACGGGATCTGGCCGGCGAATCCCTGGCTGAGCTCGAACTCGACGCCCAGGAAGAACTCATCCAGGCGCTGGGACGCTCAGCCACCAGGATCGTCGAGGCCATGGACCCGGACGACCGGGCGGCCCTGCTGGACGAGATGCCCGACCAGATCGCCCGAAGGCTCATCGCCTCGTTCAGCCCCGAGACGCGGCGCGAAACCCAGGAGATCCTCGGGTACCCGGCCCAGAGCGTCGGTCGCCTGATGACGCCTGACTACATCCGCGTCTTCCCCGACTGGTCCGTGGCCAGGACGCTCGAGCACATCCGCACCCACGGCCGCGACGCCGAGACCATCCACTGGGTCTATGTCGTGGACGAAGACCGGCGGCTGATCGACGACATCCACATCCGCAAGTTCCTGCTGGCCGACCTCGGGTCCACCGTCGCGAAACTGATGGACGACCGCTTCATATCGCTCGACGCGACCGACGATCGGGAAGAGGCGGTTCGCATCATGGGCCGATACGACCGATCGGCCCTGCCGGTGG
>JADFGU010000262.1 GCA_022567535.1 Planctomycetota bacterium
CGAGTCGAACGCGCCATGAGCCTCGAGGCGCGCGAACGCGTCGGCGCTCATGGCGAGGTCGTGGAGCCGCTCAACGAGGACGACGTGCGCAGCGCGGTCGAGCGGTTTCGGGCGGAAGGGATCGAGGCCGTCGCGGTCAGTTATTTATTCTCGTTTCTGAACCCCGCCCACGAGCGCCGCACGCGAGAGCTGATCAACGCGCTGTACCCCGAGGCGTACGTCTCCATCTCGTCCGTGGTCTATCCCCAGTGGCGCGAGTATGAGCGGACCAGCACGACGGTGATTGACGTTTACCTCAAGCCTCGCATCAGCGAGTATCTGGCGGCGTTGGAGGACGAGCTTCACGCCAAGGGTGGGCGCGGGCTTTTGATAATGCGCAGCAATGGGGGTGTGATGAGTACCGCCAGTGCCAAGCAACAGCCCGTGACGATGATCCAGAGCGGGCCGGCCGGCGGCGTGATCGCCAGCCTATACACGGGCCGGCTGCTGCAGCTCGATCCGCTGATGACCGCCGATATCGGGGGCACGAGTTTTGATACCTGCCTGATCGCCGATGGCCGCGCCTCGACAACGACCACAACCGAGCTGGAATTCGGCATTCCGATCGCAACCCCGATGCTGGACATCCGCTCGATCGGCGCCGGCATCGGACCGATCACGCGCACCTGCGAGCCCGCGACGGCCCGGAGGCGCTCGGCGAGGACGTCGGCACGGGCCGTCGCCGCATCTCGCTCGCGGTCACGCACAACCAGCCTTGCCATCCGGGTCGCCGGCGGCAGCCCCGATCGCCGCCGCAGGGCGAGCTCCTCGTCCGCGAAAGACTCGTAATCATGCGTCGCGGCGTGGCGTATCGCCGGCTGCCCGGGGTTCAGTGTCTGGACGATCACGCGACCGGGCGTCGTGCCCCGGCCGGCGCGGCCGGCGACCTGGCTGACGAGCTGAAACGTGCGTTCGGACGCGCGAAAGTCCGGCATCCACAGCGCCGTGTCCGCGCTCACCACCCCGACCAGCCGCACGTTCGGAAAATCCAGCCCCCGCGATACGACCTGGGTGCCCATGAGCACCCGGACATCCCTTCGGGCGAACCTGGAAAGGGCGATGAAGTAGTCCTTGGCCGAGCCCATGGTGTCGCTGTCGAGCCGCATCAACGCGTCCTTCTCGCGGAGTTGCTCGAACGTGCGCGCCAGCTCAACCTCCAGCCGCTGCGTGCCCATGCCGATCGCCGCGAGCCCCGAGCCGCACACCGGGCAGGTCTTTGGTACCAGCCGCTGGGCGAGGCAGTGGTGGCATCGGAGCACCTGTCCGGCGGGCAGCCCCCGGTGCCGGTGCAGCACCATCGTTGTGTCGCAGTCGTCGCAGCCCAGCACCCAGTCGCAGCGCGGTCCCGCGCACGCGAGGATGTTCGAAAACCCGCGCCGGTTGAGCAGGAGAATCGCCTGCCCGCCCGCGTCCAGCGTCTCGCCCAGCGCCCGTTCGAGCCTCGGGCCGAGCGCCCGAATCCGGGTCGTGCTCGGGCGCGAGCCTTGCTGCGACTCGCGCCGGGCGCGCGATTCCTCGAGTACGTCCACGATCTCGACCTGCGGCAGGCGCCCCCCGCCCAGGCGGTCCTTGAGTTTCCACAGCCGATATCGACCCGCGCGGGCGTTCGACCAGCTCTCCAGCGACGGCGTGGCCGAGCCCAGCAGCACCGGGCAGCGCTCGATCTGCGCCCGCTTGATCGCCACGTCGCGCGCGTTGTAGCGCGGCAGCTGATCCTGCTTGTAGTCGCCGGCGTGCTCCTCGTCAACGACGATGAGGCTCAGCCGTGGCAGCGGCGCGAAGATCGCCGAGCGCGCCCCGACCACGACGCGGCACTCGCCCGACGCCGCGTGCGCCCATTGACGGGTGCGCTGCGACGCCGTCAGCCCCGAGTGCAGCACCGCCACGCGATCCTCGCCGAATCGGCGGAACACCCTTCCGGCGGTCTGTGGCGTCAGCGCGATCTCGGGCACGAGCATGAGCGCGGTCCCGTCGGCGTCGAGCACGCGCTCCATCACACGCAGGTACACCTCCGTCTTGCCCGAGCCGGTCACGCCATAGAGCAGGTGCGTCGAAAACGCACCGAGCCCGTCCGCCAGCGCGTCGATGATCTCGCGCTGTGCGGTCGTGGGCTCGACCTCGCCGGCGGTGG
>JADFGU010000059.1 GCA_022567535.1 Planctomycetota bacterium
GTCGCAGACCCCGCGATCCTCTTCGTTGATGAGGCGGACGCACTCCTGAACGCTGAGCCGGTGCAGATCGACGGAGCGCGGATTGCGCCTCTCGGTATGTACGCCGGAGCGATCGGGCGGCAGCAGTGGGGGCGATCGGTTCATGGGCCACCGGAGGATACGCGGTCGCCCCGTCTGCCCCCATACTCACCGCGTCTGCCCCACTCGCTCGAGTTCCCGGATCGTTTGCTCGTAGTGGCTGCAGCTCTCGTCGAGCCCGCCCGGTCGGCTGCGGATGAGCCACAGGCGGCGGTGCTCATTGGTCGCCGAGCGAAGCCGATCCGCCAGATCGTCAGCCCGGTCCGCTGTCATGCCTCCGGGCCGCTGCCGGTCGATGGCACGCTCGGCGGCGATCAGGGCCACCTCGGCCGTGTGCGCGAGTTCCGCCGCCATGAGCCCGCCAGCGCCGTCCGGCACGCGGCCCGCCAGGCGCGACACTCGCTCGCGAGCGTCGCACCACAGCGCCTCGCTCCCTCCGAGTGGCTCTTCGCTCAGCGACCGGTCGAGATCGGTCAGCAGTGCCGTCGCGTTGCGCAGCGGCGTCGGCCTCCCGTCGGAGTCCGGCACGCCGCACACCGACCGCAACTGGAAGTCGGCCTGCCCGATCTCGTCAAGCCATTGTGCGACGCGCCCGCTCGCGTCGCCAAAGGCGTGCATCGAGACGCCCTCGGGCACGCACGCCCCGTCGCGCCAGCCCGACCACGCCGCGTCCGCCGCGTCCGCGATCCCCCGCAGAGAGATCGGCCACTGCTGGCGGTGCCCGAGGTCTCCCCAGTCGGTCACGAGCAGGCCCGACGCGCCGCACGCGAGCCCGGCGCCGGCAGCCGCCTTGATATTGCTGACGCGCTCGCTCGTCCGCCCGGTGATGCTGCGCCACGAGCTTGTCCCGGGGCAGACCCACCACTCCCGGCCCGCCGCTTGGAGCGCCCTGCCCCAGCGCGCGAACGGCGTGTCCGGCTCGTACCCCCAGGCCAGGGCGATGAGCTCAGCGGGGAGCGCTTCGAGCGACTCGGGGTGGCTCAGCGCGATATCCGCCCAGAACATGGGGCGAAAGCCCCGTTCCATCGCCAGCTGCGCAACTCGGCCCACGAACTCGGCATAGACCCGCCACCCGCGCCGCTTTACCTCGGCTCGTGATCGTCCCTGCCCGACGTCGAGCGTCTCGTCGCACCCGATGTTGACCAGCCCGCTCGAAAACTGCGGCAGGAGTTGTCCGAGCAGATCCCGCACCAGCTCGATCGATCGCGGATCACCCGGGCACAGGCTGAACCCACCCTGGCGCCGTGTGCCGAGGAAGTCCCACGACCCCGTGGTTTCCGCAAGCGGCGCGTACCTCGGCAGGGCGAGCCACCGGTGCAGATGCCCGAAGCAGTTCTGGTTGGCCGCGAGCGTGATCCCCACCTCGCGGCACCAGGCGTCGAGCCGGCGCACCTCGTCCGCGGTCATGGGCGAGCAGTCGCGCCAGACCTCCTCGTGCCCGGCGTAGGCGAAGGTGTGCTCGGTGTAGAGCTGGAGGTGGTTGATCTTTATCGAGGCCAGCAGGCCGACGAGCTCGCGCAGGAACTCCATGGTCGGGACACGGCAGCGAGAAACGTCCAGCATGACGCCGCGCGTCGGGAAGGCCGGTGCGTCCTCGATCACCATCGCCGGCAACCGGCGTCCGTACTGCCGGATCAGCTGTGCGAGCGTGGCCAGCCCGTGCCGGGCGCCGGCGGCGTCGCGGGCGAGCAGTTGCGATGCCCCGGCGTCGCCACGCAGCGTCAGCCGATACGCCTCGACCCCGAGTTCGCCATCCGGTTCGAGGCGGACCTGAATCTCGCCGATTCCGGGCTCCGGCGCATCAGCCTGTTCGATCAGATATCTGAAGGCTGCCCCCGGAGTTCGGGCGAGCACGGCCTCGACCAGGGGCTGGGGCACTGCGAATACGCCGGGCCCGAGTTCCAGCCGGGCCGGCTGAGGCAGCAGCAGCGGGATGGGTCGGCCCTCGTTCACGGCACGTCTTAGGCGCCAAAACGGGCGCAGCGCTCACATTCGGCGGGTTCAACTGTCGCGCTGCGGTTGCTCCGTGCGGTACTGTTCATGAAACCCACGGGCCATGTCCGCGTGTTCGGGAAGCGCTCGGACGCCCCTGCTTAGTTCGCCACTCGCCCCGGAGCTACCATCGGTCCCGCGAGGAGTTAGGATGGAGCCCCGGCCGCGAGCGGGCTATCGAGAAGACGGCTCGCGTTCGGCGGGATCGAGAACACCGGGTCGGCCGAGCGGCCGAAAGCCCCAGACCCAGGAGGCCCACCAGATGTGGTCCATGAAGCTCATTCAAAGCACCGTCGCCATCGCGGCCTTCGTCGTCGCGGTCGCACTCCCGGCCAGTTCCGCCGACGCGCAGGTCCAGAAGGTGCTGCGTGCGTCGATGTCCACCGACGGCCCCAAGACGCTCGACCCTGTGCGCGGTTCCACAACCTACGACAACCGCTGCTGCTCTCAGCTCTACCAGACGCTGCTTCAGTACAAGTACCTGGTTCGTCCCGAAGAGCTCGAGCCGCTGCTGCTGGCCGAGATGCCCGAGATCTCAGACGACGGGCTGATCTGGCGTTTCACACTCAGGCGTGGGATCCTGTTCCACGACGACGAGTGTTTCCCCGGCGGCAAGGGGCGCGAACTGGTCGCACGCGACGTGTTCTATTCCTGGAAACGTCTGGCCGACCCTGAGTATCGCTACAAGAACTTCTGGCTCTTCAAGGGCGCCATCGTCGGTTTCGACGAGTACAAGGACGCTCAGGCAGCCCGGGTGGACGCGGGCGGAGAGTTCGAATACGACGCGCCCGTCGAGGGCTTTCGGCTCATCAACGACTTTGAGTTCGAGGTGACGCTGAAACGCGCCGTCAGGCAGTTCCAATGGAAGCTCGCCATGTTCCAGACCGCGATCGTGCCGCGCGAGGCGGTCGAGTTCCACGGCGATCGCTTCAACCGCCATCCGGTCGGAACCGGGCCGTTCGTGATGCGCGACGAGAGGGACTGGGAGCTGGGCAAGAGCCTGGTGCTCTATCGCAACCCGAACTACATGGCGGACTATTACCCCAACGAGTGGACGCCCGAGGACGTGGCTGCCGGGCTCACCTCCGCCGTCGGAACCCGCCTTCCGATCGCGGACAAACTTGAGATCGATTTCTTCGTCGAAGCGAATCCGCAGTGGCTCGAATTCAGTGTGGGGAACAAGGACTTCACGACGGTGCCGGACTTCGGGTTCGAGGACTCCTTCAACAAGCGCACGAAGGAACTGAAGCGCTCGTGGCGGAATAAGGGCATCCGGCACGTCAAGCTCCCCTTGCTCGACTTCATCTTCCGCGGCTTCAACATGGAGGATCCGCTCGTCGGCGGCTACGAGCCTGAAAAGAAGGCCCTCCGCCAGGCGATCAGCCTGTGCATGGACTGGGACGAACTCAATGAGGATCTGTACTGGGGGACGACCCAGATCTATGACGGGCCGATCCCGCCGTCGCTGGACGGGTATCCCGAGGGCGGCCACGCCCCGATCAACTACCGCGGCCCGGACTACGAGCGGGCGCGTGAGAAACTCCGCGAGGCTGGCTACACCGTCGTCGATGGCAAGGTCATCGACCTCCCGCGGATCGAGTTCTACACCAGCCGCGGCGCCATCAGCGAGAAGAACGTCCAGCAGCTCGAGCGCAACCTCGCCGAGGTCGGCATCAAGATCAAGGCGAATCTTGTCGATTTCTCGACTCTGATTGAGGCGGTCGACAACAAAAAGGCCCCCTTCTTCAGCTTCGCATGGAGTTCGGACTACCCGGACGCGGAGAACAACCTGGCGCTTTTTTACAGCCCCAACGTCTCACCCGGCTCCAACCACTACAACTACAGCAGGCCGGAGTACGACGAAATGTACGAGCGGTGCATCACGATGCCGCCCGGGCCGGAGCGGACCGCGCTCTACATAGAGATGCGGGACATGGTGATCGAGGACACGCCGTTCGTCGGCAGTTTGGGCAGAACGCGCTACTACGTCATCCATCCGTGGCTCAAGAACTTCAAGCCCACCGAGACCTTTTACAACTACTTCAAGTACCTCGACGTTGATATGAACGACCCGAAACGCCCGCGATAAACCGCTCGGCTCGCGATCAGCGTCCGATCCAGAGGAGACCGCTCGGCATGTGGGCGTACGTCTTACGCAAGCTTCTGTACAACATACCGGTCTACTTCGGCATCATCCTGCTGATGATGGCGGCGCTGCGCGTCAATGACCCGGTCAACAACTACCTCGGCAAGCACCCGACGCCCGAGCAGCGCCTGGCACTCGAGAAGGACATGGGGCTCGATCAGCCCTTTATCGTCCAGTACGTCAGGTTCATCGTCCACATCCCGCTCTTGGACTTCGGGGACAGCTGGAAGTACGAGGGGACCACGGTCCGTGAGCGCCTCATCCGGGCCGTCCCGCCAAGCCTCTCGTTCACCGTGCCCACGCTCCTGGCTGCGGCGATGATCTCCATCGTCGTGTCGCTGGTCTCGGCCTACTACCGAGGGCGCCCCGTCGACAAAACGCTGATGATCCTCGCCGTTCTGGGCATGAGCGTCAGCTACCTGGTCTACATCATCCTCGGGCAGTTCTTCGGCGCGTTCTGGCCCCGAGAGGCGCAGTGGAGCCTGGCCCCGTTCGCGATCAGCGGCTACGAGCCCTGGATCGGCATGAAGGACGTCGAGGGCGGAGGTTCGGCGTTCTTCTTCAGCCCGACGACGTGGGTGACCTACTGCCTGCTTCCGGTCATTGTCGGCGTCATCGTCGCCATGGGGTACGACACGCGGTTTTACCGTGCCGTCATGGTCGAAGAGTGTACGAGGGACTACATCATCACAGCGTTGGCCAAGGGCGCCACCAAGCGCAAGATCATGTTCGTGCACATGCTCAAGAACGCATTGATCCCCATCGTGACACGCGTGATGACCACGCTGCCATTCCTCATCACCGGCTCCATCCTGCTCGAGATGTTCTTCAATATCCCGGGCATGGGAAAGACCCTCATCACCGCCATCAACGACAACGACTTCCCGATGATCCAGGGATTCGTCGCGGTGTTTGCAGCCGTGATGATCCTCACCATTATCCTCACCGACGTGATCTACGCGCTGGTGGACCCGAGGGTGCGGCTGTCATGATGAAGCGACTCGCGAAGTCACGCGGACTGCGGCGCTTCATGCGGAGCAAGATCGCGATGGCTGCGCTTGCCGTCATCGGACTGTACTTTGCCGTCGCGATTCTTGTCGGGGTTTTTCGCGTGATCACTCCCGCCGACGCCACGGTTCGCGTGCTGCCGAGCCGCTATCCCGGCTTCCTGCAAAGGCCGACCCTCGACAAGCGTTTCGAGGTTGCCCAGTGGTTCATCGATCGCGTCGAGACCAAGCTCAACTTCGCTGAGCGGCGAAAGACCGACGTGCGTCCGCTGCTGGACGAGCTCGCCCTGGTCGAGCGCACTGTCGCCCAACTTTCGCCGGAACGACTGCGACAGTTGATCGACGAGGCGTGGGAGGTTTCCGACGAGGCGGGTGAGGGCTTCGATCTGCGAGACGATCTCCTGGACGATCTCGACGACGCGACCCGCGAACTTGCCTCACACCGCGATCCGGACATCGACACAGCGACCCTTCGGCCGGTCGAAGAATTGCGAGCCTTCATCCAGGGCAAGCGGACGGAGGTTCAGGCCTCGTCCGGCGAGATCGATTCCGTACTGACGCGGCTCGAAGCGGTCGTCCTCCGGATCCAGCCCCTGCCCACGGGATGGGCGGGAATGAAGTACACGTTTCGCACGTTCCTCGGCAGCGACTATGGCGGGAGCAGCATCTCGATCAACGCCTTCTACAGCATCAAGGTCGCGTTCCAGGTCGGGATCGTCACCGCCACCATCTGCGTCTTCATCGGGACCGTGCTCGGCGCTGCCGCTGCCTTCTTCGGGGGCTGGGTCGACCACACGGTGATGTGGCTGGTCTCGACGATGTCATCGATTCCATACCTCGTGCTGCTGGCGGTGCTGGTCTACATGTTCCGCGGCACCTACTTCGACACGACCAGCAACCCCTTCCTCTCGCTCGTGCCGCTTTACACCGCCTTCTGCCTCACGTTCTGGGTCGGAACCTGCCGCGTCATCAGAGGCGAAGTGCTGAAGATCAAGGAGCTCGAGTACGTCCAGGCCGCGACTTCCATCGGCTTCGGGCGCTTCTACATCCTCCTGCGCCACGTCGTCCCCAATGCCACGCACCTCATGTTCATCAACTTCTCCCTGCTCGTGATCGGCGCGATCAAGAGCGAGGTCATCCTTACGTTCCTGGGCCTGGGCGTGAAGGGCCAGCCCAGCTGGGGGCGGATGATCGCCAATGGCCAGCAAGAGGTCATCAACTTCGCCTTCTGGGAAATCGGTTCCGCGACGGTTCTCATGTTCGGCCTGGTGCTCGTCTTCAACATCGTCAGCGACGCGCTCCAGGACGCGTTCGACCCCAAGCATGTCACCTGACCTACGCATGAACGCACCCACAAACAGCACCGCGGCGCCGGTCCTCTCCGTGAGAAACCTCACCACCTCCTTCCGCACCGACATGGGCATCGTCACCGCGATTGACGGCGTCTCGTTTGATCTCGCCGCGGGCGAGACGCTCGGCATCGTCGGCGAGTCCGGCTGCGGCAAGACCGTCACCAGCAAGTCCATCATGAGGCTGCTCCCCGAGCACCTCACCATCTACGGGCCCGACAGCGAGGTCCTGTTCGAGGGCTCAGACCTCATGAAGGCCAACGAAAGGACCATGCGCCGCGTCCGCGGCGACAAGATCGCCATGATCTTCCAGGAGCCCATGACCTCGCTCAACCCCGTGTTCAGGATCGGCTGGCAGCTGGAAGAGGCGCTCAAGTATCACACGGATCTGAACAGGTCCGAGCGCCGTGAGCGGGCGATCGAGATGCTCCGACTCGTCGAGATCCCCAACCCCGAGCACCGGGTGCGGGAGTATCCGCACCAGCTCTCGGGCGGGATGCGCCAGAGGGTGATGATCGCCATCGCCCTGTGCTGTGAGCCGAGTATCCTGATCGCCGACGAGCCCACCACCGCGCTCGACGTCACCATCCAGGCACAGATCCTGGACCTGATGGCGTCGCTCAAGAAGAAGCTCAACACCGCGATCATGCTCATCACGCACGACCTGGGCGTGATCGCGCAGGTGTGCGATCGGGTGCTGGTCATGTACGCGGGGCGCGTCATCGAGGACGCGTCGGTCCATGACATCTTCTACCGCCCGCAGCATCCCTACACCCAGGCGCTGCTCGAATCGATCCCCAGGAGCGGCGGCAAGGAACGCGGCAAACGTCTCCCGACGATCGAGGGCATGGTGCCGTCGCTGCACGAACTGCCCAGCGGGTGCCGATTCAGCGAGCGGTGTCGGTACTGCGAGGACCGATGCGTCCAGGAGGAGCCGGACCTGCTCAGGGCCGAGGACGGACGCCGGGTCCGGTGCCACTTCCCGCTCAGCACGGACCGGACCGCAGCCGCCAGGGGCGAGACATGACCCAGCCCGTTGCACAGCCGCTTCTCACGCCCGACCGGACCGACGGCACGCCGCTGCTGGTGGTCGAGAATCTCGTCAAGCACTTCCCCGTGCGGGGCGGCGTGTTCAATCGTGTCGTCGGGCACGTGCACGCGGTCAACGGCGTGTCGTTTTCGATCAATCGCGGCGAGACGATCGGTGTGGTCGGCGAATCGGGCTGTGGCAAGTCCACGCTGGGCAAGTGCGTCATCCGACTCCAGCCGTGCACCAGCGGGAAGATCCTCTACGAAGGCGCGGACATCACCTCGCTGAGCCACGCCGACATGATGCCCTACCGCCGGAAGATGCAGATCATCTTCCAGGATCCCTACTCATCGCTGAATCCCCGGCTCACCGTCAATGCGCTGCTGCGTGAGGCGATCAAGTTCCACCACATCGTGCCCACGAGCGAGATCAACGACTACATCGTCCATCTCATCGAGACGGTCGGCCTGCGCCCGGACGTGCGGAGCAAGTTCCCGCACGAGTTCTCCGGTGGTCAGCGGCAACGCCTCGGGATCGCGCGGGCGCTGGCGGTCAAGCCCGAGTTCATCGTCGCGGACGAGCCCGTCTCCGCGCTGGACGTCTCGATCCAGGCCCAGGTGCTCAACCTGCTCATGGACCTGAAGGACAAGTTCGGGCTCACCTTGCTGTTCGTATCGCACGACCTGAAGGTGATCGAGCATTTCTGCGATCGCGTGCTGGTCATGTACCTGGGCAATCTCGTCGAGGAGCTGCGCTGCGACAAGTTGCACGATGAGGCATTGCACCCCTACACCACCGCCCTGCTGGGAGCGAACCCGATCAACGACCCCGACCAGCGTCGCCCGCTGGTCGTCCTCGAGGGCGATGTGCCCAGCCCGTTCAATCCGCCCATCGGGTGCGCCTTCGCCGGGCGTTGTCCCAAGGTGATGGAGCGGTGTCGGCACGAGATGCCGCCGCTGGAATCAAAGCACCACGGGCAGCGCGTCGCCTGCTGGGCGGTCGATTGAACCGGGCTTCAGCCGTCGTCCCCATGCGCACACGCCCTGCTCCTATGGGGCAGGGCGAGATGCGGTATCCCACCAGAATCTGAACCCGGCTACCGGTTTATTCCGCCCGCAGCCAGGTCATAGGAGGAGAGAGAGACAAGACACCAGTAATCTGCCACGAGTTCTCGGAGGTGCCAGTAATCCACGCAGTTTTTGTCCCAATCTTGCGATTCGGCACGCGCTTCTCGGTCGCCCCGGTCATTTTCCAAACAGAGAAGACCCCCGGCGGACCAGAATCAGCTTCATTCAGCGCCTCGCGTCCGAACCTGCGCGGACGCCGAGTCTGAGCCCGCTGCGGGCGAAGGCTCGGATCACGGCGGCCATCGGGGATATCCGAGCCATCGCTCTGCTCAGGCTCGGCGTCCTGCACACACTTCGGCGCGGCATTTGATCTGAGAACGGCTACCCCTGACGCCCTTCGATCGCCGCCAGCAGGCACCCGCCGGCCAGCACGAGCAGTTGGCGGGCTACCGTGAGCAGCGGATTGGTTTCCGTGAGTGCGCGGTCAGCGAGCTTGACACGTAGCCGGTGGGCGGGATGGGCGCCCTGCATGACGCCGCCGAGACCAAAGCCCGCCACGATCAGCGGCGCATAGGCCTCGATGTCAGGACACATGACCAGGATGTCGCGGGGCTCGAGGGTCGGATCGTCGGCGAGGAGTCCGAGCAGCACCTCGCGCAGGACGTCGATCTGCCGGGCGGTGCCGTGGCAGCTGTGCACTTGTACGGATCGGTCGGCTGCGTTGTGTGACCGTCGTTCTCGGTGTACCGCGTTGGCCGCGATGTCGGACTGCAGCCAGCCAAGAAGGGTATCGGGGTGTTCGGTCGATCCGGCCGGAGGGCTCAAACACTCGTCGGTGTCGGCGGGAAAGGGCAAGCTACGCTGCAGTTCGCGTAGGTCCCGTCCGAGCGTAGCGAGCAGGGGGTGTCCGACTTTGCGGTGGGACCTGTCCGCACGGCGGGGAATGGCGCCGTGAACGTTCTTGCAGGCGGCCCACAGATCGTCGCTGGGGTGCGGCAGCCAGAGGTGCAGATCGTGATGGGCACTCAGCGCATGGAGAAGTCCGATCTCGGTGTGGGGCAGCCGAGTGTGGCCGAACAGCGACAGTCTAGCCGGAAGGTCAGTGGCAGCTTCCTTCAAGCGGGCAACGGTTCTCGCGTGCCGGATGTGTGGTAGGTCGGCGTCTACGAGACCCACCAGGGCCCGGAAGAGCTCAGGCTGCCAACGCAGATCGTGGTCGAGGTCTTCGGTGCGGCCTTCAATCCAGTCGACCAGCAGCTGTGGGCGCTGGCGGGCGTAGGAGGAGAACAGGCCGGCGACGCAACGAGCGACGGCATAGCGCCGTCCCTGGCGCAGGTCCTTCTCCTCCCCGTTTTGTTCAAGGCTTCAGGTGGTTTCGCCGACGGTTTAGAAGGTTTCGTTGAGGGTTCAGGAACTTTCGCCGAGGCGAGTTTCCTGAGCGTCATGATCGCGTTTTTCAGCTTGGCGTGGGGTATCGTTCTGGTGCTCGGCGCGGCCAGAATGTTTGACCTGCAGTCTGGTCCAGTGGCGCTGTTCGCGGCCGTGCTTGCGGTCCTGCCGCTCGCCGTTGGATTGCCGCCCAGCCTGCCGTTCGGCATTTGGGCGCTGCTCCTGCCGTCCAGGCGAGACATGAGGACCGCATTTGCCGGTTGGAATGCGGAATCTCAACGGGATCAGATGAAGAAGGAATCGGCGGCCGGACGAATGCTGGTCGTTGGCTTGGCTTTGGGCGTTGCGATGGACCAGGACCGCATGGCGGTCTACATGGCTCTTGGGATGGTCGTCGGTCTTCTGCTCGGCTGGGGTATCGACGCGAACAAGCGCCGAAAATCGAAAGACTAACGCCACCCTTTCCGTCAGGCCTCGTCCGGTCCCCCCGAACGGGACAGGATCAGCCGGTCACACCCGCGGAACGGCTTATTGCGGAGTCTTGCCAGTGCGGTCCTCATCGCATATCATCCGGGCCAACGGAAAGACTTGGGACCTGGGGAGATGGCTTCCTCCCCTTTCTCACCTCGAGTTGCAATGGCAACACCGACTATGCTGTGATAGAAGAAGCGTATGGAGTGATCACCATGGCAAGGACTAAAGTGAGTTTTGCGACCTGCAATCTTTTTAATCTCAATGAACCCGGAGAG
>JADFGU010000263.1 GCA_022567535.1 Planctomycetota bacterium
GCCTCCCCAGCCGCTCCAGCGACACCAGCGTCAACGCCCCGACGATCAGCATCGCCGTCACGTTGTTCAAGACCGCCGAAAACACCACGGTCATCACCCCGTAATACCACAACAGCTTCAGCGGATCCCCACCCGACGCCTTCGTCAGACGGATCGCGATCCACGTGAACAGACCCGACTTGGACGTCACATCCACGAACAGGCTCGAACCCAGGATAATCGCGATCACGCCCCAGTCGATGCCCGGAATGTACACCGGCATGTTGATCCTGTGCCCGCCGATGTCGAACAGCTCCGCCGGCAGCGGCACGTCCATCACCGCCGCCAGCAGCAGGCACAACGCCGCGAATCCACCCGCGATCACAGACTTCTTGGCGTGGATCTTCTCCTCCAGCGCCAGGCACGCGATCAGCCCCACCAGCAGCCCCGCAAACATCAGCGTCGTCGACATCGCCACGTGCGGCTGCTCGGCTTGTGCGATCATCAACGTTGTCATCAGTCCCTCGAAGCGGGCGGGCTATCGGCACAATGGTCAGATCATCAGCAGCGGCACGTGCCGAAGCTGCACCGCCAGCGGGTGCGCCAGCCCGTGCATCGCCAGCTGGTCGTCATCCTTTGTATGAAACACGAGCATATCCACGCTGTGGTTCGCGATCAGCGATTCGTACTCGCGCAGCCGATGCCCGAACGAGACCAGCTGCTCGACAGTCACATCCAGCTCATGCCGCGCCAGCTCCGCCCGGCACGAGTCGATGAACGCGCCCGCCTCCTTGAGCAGACGCTCCCCGATCCGCGTGCGCGCCCGGTCGGTGTCGATCTCCTGGATCTTCGAGATCACGTCCATGATCCGCTCGAACGGAAGCTGGTCCTCGACGTGGGCCAGCAGCAGCCGCCCGCCACGTGACGTGAACCGTGCCGCACAGTTCACCAGCCGATCGTCCCCGACCAGGTGGTCGGTGATCGCCATCACCGTGTCGGTGTTCCGCATCGCGTGCGCCGCCGCCCGCCCCGCTTCAGGGTGCGGCAGCACCAGCACCGGCACATCGGTCACCTGTGTCAGCACCTCGACATGGTCGCCGAGCGTGTGCGGAAACCGCCACGCCGCACTCCGCAGGTTCCGATACACGCAGATCAGGTCGGGCCGACCCGCCTCGACGATATCCAGCAGGCTCTGCACCGTCGAATAGTCGTCATTCGTGAGCGTCCGCCACGCGATGCCGTCGCCCAGCACCGACAGGAAGCCGCGCACCTCGCCGGTGAACGACTCGGCCTCGCCGCCCGGCAGGTCCGTCACGGTCAGCACCGACTTGATGGCCACCGGCCGATACACGAACGGCTGACGGGCCGCCGCCCTGAAAACGCTCTCGAACTGATCGGCCCTGCTCACGCGCCCCCCTCACTGGTTCGGTGCCCAAGCATACCACCGAGGGCCGGCGAGAGGGATTCGGCGTCGTGCGGATTAGTGCGGGGGGGAGCGCGAGTTGGGGGTGAGGGGCGTGGGTTCAGGAACGGTCATTGAGTTGCGCGGGGTGTGATTACGGTAGGGGGATGGTGATCTTTCCGTGTGTTGTGGCGCGAGTAATGGGGTGGGCGACCCGGACTCGGCGACGCGGTGGGCGCGGGATTGGGTGCGCGCGGGTCGGCGGTGGTGCCGAGCCGGGTCTGGATGCGCGGCGGGGCGGGGCACCGGTTGTCGGCTGGGTCGGAATGTGCGGCTGGGAACGGACGCGGCGCGAATGAGGAAGGTGGCGGCCTTGCGCGTGGTCTCGCGGGTGTGGATCTCGAGCGGGGCGCTCAGGGGGCGCTGGTCGGCCAGGCAGGAAGTGGCGAGGTTGGCGAGCTGCTGGAGGGCCTCGGGCGTGTTCTGGATGGCGACGTCGCGGGCGCGTCGATCGGCGATGCGGTTGAGGGCGTCGATGCGGGCGCGGGTCGCGGGATGGTCGGCCCAGGCGATGAGCTGGTCGATGGTGAGGTCGAACTGCACGGCGAGGTCGAGAAGATCGCACGAGGGGTCGAGGTAGTGCGCGAGGAGTTCGTCTGTGTCGAGGGGGAGCGGGGATTGGTGATTGGAGTTGTTGTGCGGGTGGTGTGATTGGGGGGCGGGAACCCCCTCCGCCTCGCTTTGCTCGGCACCTCCCCCGTCG
>JADFGU010000264.1 GCA_022567535.1 Planctomycetota bacterium
GCTCTTGACGGGGGCGGCGGGATCGGACGCGATGTCGGCGCTGGCGGCGGGGTGCCCGGTGGTGTACAAGGCGCACCCGCAGCTGCCGGGCACGACGCTGCTGATCGCCAAGATGATCGCGTCGGCGATCGACGTGTTCGGGCCGCACCCCGGGTGCTTCTCGACGCTGCTGGCCGGGGGGAGCAAGGCTCACACGGTCGCGGTCGAGCTGGTGCGGAACGAGTGCATCCGGGCCGTCGGATTCACCGGCACGCGGGCCGTGGGCGACCAGATCGTGCGGCTGGCGCAGACCCGGGACGATCCGATACCGGTGTTTGCGCTCATGGGCGGTATCAACCCGGTGTTCGTGCTGCCCGGGGCGGTGGAATCCAGCGGCGCGATAATTGCCGAGCGGTTGTTCCTTTCGATCTCGAACGCGACGGGACAATCGTGCGTTCGGCCGGGGTTGATCTTCATGGCGCGTGGCGGCGAGATGGAGGCGCTGGTCCGGTCGCTGGCCGACGCGATGAACCGTCTGGATCCGCAGGTGATGGTCAGCACGGAGATCCGAGACCGGTACATCGCGCGCTTTGAGCAGATTGCGCAGCTGTCGGGCGTGGAGCTGCGCGGGGGCTCGCCGCAGGGCGGGCACCGCAGCTCGGCATACTCGGGGGCGTCGGACGCGATGCCGGTGTGCGCGTCGCCGGGGTTGTTCCGCACGACGTTCGCGACGTTCCAGCAGCACGCAACGCTGCACGAGGAGGTGTTCGGCCCGTCGGCAATCCTGGTCATCACCGATACGCCGGAGCATCTCACGCACGCGGCGGCGTCGATCCAGGGGTGTCTGACCGCGAGCGTCTGGTGCCACGCCTCGGACGAGCCGCTCGCGGCGAGGCTGAGCACGATTCTGGACGTTCGGGCGGGTCGTGTGGTATTCAACGGGGTTGCGACGGGGCTGGAGTTGTGCCCGTCGCTGGTGCACGGCGGTCCTTACCCCGCGTCGAGCCAGCCGTTCGGCACCGCGGCCGGCCCGGACAGCATTCTGCGCTGGGCTCGGCCGACGTGCTATCAGAACGCGCCCACGCCGATGCTGCCGCAGGAATTGCGCGATGCGAACCCGCTGGGGGTCACGCGCCAGCTGGACGGGCGTCCGTCGAGCGCGGCGATCTCGCGCAAGCGTCCCACGAACATAACGCGGGCGGCCTGAGGGGCGCGAGAATGGTGCGGACGCCTGAGGCGGGGCGATCAGCGGTCGGTTTGTGCCTGTTCGCGGCGAAGTCGGCCGATACTGTCCGGCTATGGCCAGCAGAGCGATGAAAAAGAAGCCCGTGCGGGGGGCGGACCCCGTCGAGACTACGGGGGCGGCGCGTGCGGCGGGGTGGGTTGTCCTGTTGGGGGTGTGGGCGTTCACGACGATGAGCCTGATCGGGTTCGACCCGGGCGACGCGCCGGGGTCGCTGGTCTCGCCCGTGAACGACCCGACGCTGAACTGGTGCGGGCCGGTGGGCGCCCACGTCGCGTATTGGCTGATCGAGGCGCTGGGCGCGGGCGTGCTGGTCATGGTGCTGGGGGGCGCGGCGTACCTGGGGGTGAGCGTCTCACGCCGATCGATCACGCACCTGGGCGTCCGGGCGATCGGGATTCTGCTGCTGGCGGTCTCGGCGGGATCGCTGCAGTCGATCGTGCTGCCCAACTCTGGGCCGATCCCGGGCCTTGCGGGCGGGCTGATCGGCGACGCGGGGGCGACGGCGTTGTCGGTGCGGTTCGGAGCGCTGGGGGCGTCGCTGTGGCTGCTGCTGCTGGCGGCGATCGGCGCCATCGTGGCGTTCGACCGCTGGCTGATCCTGGGGCCGAGGTGGATATTCGCGCGGTCGGCGCCGGTGGCGGTGGCGGCGGGCAGCGCCGCTGGGGCGACGGCCCGGGTCGGATCGGGGCTGGTCAGCGGGCTGACCACGATGGTCCGCGACCGCACGCCGCTGCGTGTGCGCCTCGACGACCTCGAGGACGACCGGCAGCTCCGTCGTGAGATCGAGGCCAAGCCCACCGGCTCGAGGGCGGGCCGCAGGGCGCGGCGCAAGAGCGCCGAACCTGCGGACGATCTGAAGGCGGCTGAGCCGATCGAGGGAGAGAACGCTGAGGCGTACGAGGAATCGGACGACG
>JADFGU010000060.1 GCA_022567535.1 Planctomycetota bacterium
AGCCGTTTGTCTCGGAAGGGCTGCTGGGCCGGGGCGGCGCCCTTGTCGTACACACCCCACAGCGTGATCTCGGAGATCACCCCGCCGGTTGCTGTCGAGAAGGACACGGTCGGGATGGTCTCCTCGCCGGGAGTCAGGCCCGGGCGCACACACCCGAGGCTTGGATCCGGCATGGCAGACGAGGCGATCGGTGAATCGCACAGCGTGAACCCGGGGGCTCCGCTGCATGCGCTGACGGCGAAGATCGCGTTGGCCATCAGCCTCGCGCCGTCGGTCGACGCGACCCACCCGTTGCTGGCGGAATCTGTCGAGGGAGGCCAGAGCCCCAGATCGACACGGCCGCCCACCAGATCATCGCGTGCGGCTGCGAGCACCTCGCCGGTGCTCCAATCGGCGATGCGCGTCGCGTTTGGATGAAGCGGTGCGGAGGTGCGGAAGGAGTTGGGTCCGCCGTCGAGCGTCTGCACGTTTTCGATCACCGGGTGCGTCGGCTCGTGCACGGTGCCCAGCGCCGCGCGACCCGAGACGATGCTCCCGGGAATACGCATGATGCAGTAGTAGTTCTCGTCGAGAAATCGTCCGGTGATGGAGCGGGCGGGATCCGGCGCCGCCATGGCGAACATC
Organism: Planctomycetota bacterium; assembly: GCA_022567535.1. Taxonomy (GTDB): domain Bacteria; phylum Planctomycetota; class Phycisphaerae; order Phycisphaerales; family UBA1924; genus JADFGU01. The sequence continues at coordinate 625 of JADFGU010000060.1, forward strand.
GCCACCACGACGCCGCCGTTGAGGTCGACATAATCCGCCAGGGCGTCGCCAAGGAGGCCGGGGTCCAGCGGGGCGCCGTTGGTCCAGACCATGACAGCGTCGTAGGTGAGCAGCTCCTGAAGCGTGGGCGTCATGGACTCGATGTTGAAGGTCTGGACGGACTTGACGCGCGGGTCGGCCTCGATCTTGGCGGCGATCTCGTCCAGCCGACCGGGTGTACTCTCCGCCCCGTACAGGGCGACCCTGATCGCGCACGGCCCCGACTGGGCCGCCGCGCCGGCGGGCGCGGCGCACACCAACGCCGGGACAAGCCACACCGCTCCTGGTCGAAATCCGTTTCGCATGTCGTTTCCTCCTTGAAACGCCGCTACAGGTATCGGCATTGAGGGGCCGCGGGCCGCAATCACCGCCCGAATGTGACACTCACGCCGATTCATGGCATAATCCGGGGATGACACGCACGCTCGCCGCCGTACTCGCCGCTCTTTGCCTCGCCGGGCCGGCCACCGGGGACGATCCGGAGCCCAAAGTGCTCATCATCGGGATCGACGGGCTGCGAGCCCCTGCATTCGAGGCGGCCGATACACCCAACCTCGACGCGCTCATCGCCGACGGGTGCTACACCGACCAGGCCCATACCGGGGTTGTCACCGTCTCCGGTCCCGGGTGGTCGAGCTTCCTGTGCGGGGTGTGGATGGACCGGCACGGCGTGACGGACAACACGTTCAAGGGCGCCCGGTTCGAGGAATACCCGCACTTCTTCAAGCGTCTGCGCGAGGCGAGGCCGGGCGTATTCACCGCGCACATCGTCGATTGGCTCCCCATTGACGAGCAGATCCTGGGCTCGAACGCCGACAGCGACTTCCGGTTCACCCACGATTACTCAGATAACGGCGACGAGCGCATGGTCAACGCCGCCGTCGACGCCCTGACCAATTACGACCCCGGCGTCACGTTCGTGTACTTCGCCGATGTGGATGCGGCCGGCCACAAAAACGGATTTCATCGGACCGCGCCCGGATACCTCAAGGCGATCCACAAGGTGGACGCCCAGGTGGGGCGCGTGCTCGATGCGATGCGGGCCCGGGCGACGTACGCCGACGAGGATTGGCTCGTGATCGTGAGCACAGACCACGGCGGGACGATCGACGGCAGTCACGGACGCAACGAGGACAATCACCGCAAGATCCCGCTCATCGTCTCCGGCCGAGCGGCTCACAAGGGCCGGCTCTACACCACCGCCAACCAGGTCGACATCCCGGCGATCGCGATGGCGCACCTGGGAATCGCGGTCGATCCGGAGTGGGGGCTGGACGGGCGCGTGGTGGGGCTGGCGTCGGCCACCGAACTGGGCGTGAACCTGATCTTCAACGGCGACGCGGAGTACGGCCGGGGGTACTCGGACACGGAGGGCAACGCCGGCGTGCCGGGCTGGACCGACACCGGACCGATGACGGTGCTCGTCTACGGCGGGTCGGAGGGCTTGCCGGCCCGCGACGCCCCCGGTGCGCAGGAGCGGGGCGACAATTTCTTTTGCGGCGGCAAGGGAAAGGGCAGCGCCAACATGCAGGTCATCGATATCGCCGACGCGGCCGACCGCATCGACCGCGGCGTCGGGTACGAGCTTTCGGGATGGTTCGGCGGGTATGCCGATCAGCGCGATCTGGCGTGGCTGACGGTGCGGTTTCTCGGCGATAATGGCGGCGAGCTCGGGCGCACGATGATCGGCGAGGTCACGGTGCAGGAACGGATCGCCCGGTTCGGCGAAGAAGATCCGACGGGATTCCTGCGTCGTTCCGCGTCCGGCCGCGTGCCGCCCGGCACGCGCCGGATCGAGGTCACGCTTACGGCTGAGACGGGATCGGGGATGTGCGACGGGTACGCGGACAACCTCGCGCTCGTGCTGACGCCGGCGCGGTGATTCACGCGAGTGGAGGCACCGGCGCCACGGAACGGGCCGATTCCTCCTCGCGCGCCAGCGCGAGATCACTCGATCCAGAGTCGGGCAGGAGCGAGAGGCGGAGCATCGCCAGCGCCCAGATCACGGAGACTCGCCGGACCCCGGCGCGGTCGGACGGAAAGCAGAAGCGCCGCGCGTCGAGCTTCGCTCGCGCGTCCTCCCCGGCGATGGCGATACAGATCCAGACCGTCCCGACGGGCTTGTCGTCAGTGCCGCCGCCCGGCCCGGTGATGCCGGTGATCGCCACGCACGCGGCGGCGCCCGATTCGGCGAGCCCGCCCATTGCCATCGCCTCGGCGCACGCTCGGCTCACCTCGCCGTCACTCTCGAATACAGCGGTGGGTACACGGACCTGGCGCCGCTTCATCCGGTCGCTATACGTGATCCAACCGCCGAGAAAGACGTCGGACGATCCGGGCACGGATGTGAGCGTTGCGCCCAGTCCGCCGCCGGTGCATGATTCGACGACGGCGAGCGTCATGCGGCGCTCGCGAAGCAGGTCGAGCACTGTGCTCTGGATGGTCTGCTCGCCCGAGCCGAACACGTACAGTCCCAGCCGATGCCGAACCTCGCGTTCAAGGTCGTCGAGCATCGCGAGCGCGTTTTCGCCGGTCTGCCTGAGCCGGCAGGTGACGATGCCGCCCGACGCGGTCGTCCCGACGACGGGGTTTCGATCGCGGTCCATCAATGGGCCGAGACGCTCGGCGACGCTGGATTCGCCCAGGCCGACCGTATGAATCAGCCGGGTGGTGATGGAGTGATCCGGCGGTGGACTCAGGGCGGGGGCGACGCATGAAGCGAACATCGGCTTCATCTCGCGAGGCGGACCCGGCAGGCAGAACACGTCGCTTCGTCGGTCATCCCCGGGCAGATGCAAACCCGGCGCGGTGCCGAACGGGTTGTCGAGGTGTGCGGCTCCCTCGGGCTTGAGCGCCTGGACACGGTTCAACTGGGGCATGGGGTGCCCGCTGCGCTCGAACCAGGTCCTGATCGTGTCCAGAGCGTCTTTGTCCTCGATGAGCTGCCGATTCACAGCCTGGGCAAGGGCTGCGCGCGTGAGGTCATCGGGCGTCGGCCCAAGCCCGCCGGTGACGATGACGAGATCGACCCGGCCACAGAGGTCGCCAATCGTCCGGGCGATCGCGTCTTGGTCGTCGGCAAGGGTCGCGTGTTCGACGACCTCGATGCCGCGATCGGTCAGCTGCGCCGAGATCCACGACGAGTTCGTGTCGAGCTTCTCGCCGCGGACGATCTCGTCGCCGACGGCGAGCACGGCGGCGGTCCGATGCACGCGATCGCTCATGTCGGCATGGTACGTCGCGCGGCCGGGTCAGCGCTGGATCGAATCGGAACGGAAGCCCGATGCGCCATCGCCCACGATGGACACGCACAGGCTGTTGGTCGCCTTGACCGTTCCGAGCGGCTTGCCGGCGACGAGCACGACGGTATCGCCCCGCTGCGCAAGCCCCATCGCCAGCAGGTCGGCGTCGACGCGCGCGTTCCAGTCGGCGAGGCGGCCCGAGGGCGGGGGGTCGGCACAGACGGGCGTCACGCCCTTGAGCAGCGCCATTCGCCGCGTCGTGGGCGCGTGCGACGAATAGGCGACGATGGGCAGGCGGAAGTCGTTCTGGCTCAGGTACCGCGCCGTCCCGCCGTGCTGCGACCAGCAGACGATGACCTTCGCGCCCACGTCAGCGACGACGTGCCATGCCCCGTGGGCGAGGGCGGCGGTGCGGTATCTCCTCTCGCCGGGCGCCTCGGGCGGGCTCGAGGCGTCGGGCGATTGCCGGACGCTCTCTTCGGCCGCGAGAACGATCCGGCGCATTATGTCCACGACCAGATCCGGGTGTCGGCCCACGGCGGTCTCGCCCGAGAGCATAACCACGTCGGCGCCGTCGAAGACCGCGTTGGCCACGTCGCTGGCCTCGGCCCGCGTCGGGATCGCACTGTCGAGCATCGACTCGAGCATCTGCGTGGCGATGATGCACGGCTTGCCCCAGAAGGCGCACTGCGAGACGATCCGCCTCTGGGCCACGGGCACGTGCGCGATGTCCATCTCGACGCCGAGATCGCCGCGCGCGACCATGATGCCGTCGGCGGCCTGCACGATCTCGCTCAGGTGCGCCAGGGCCTGGGGCTTTTCGATCTTGGCGATCACCGGGATGGGCGACTCGGACGCGCCCGTGCACGACCGGGCGAGACGGGCCTTGAGTTCGAGCACCTCTTCGGGCGAGCGCACAAACGAGAGGGCGAGAAAGTCAAGCCCGTGCTCGACCGCCCACTCGACGCAGATCCAGTCGCGCTCGGTGAGCGCCGGCGCGGAGATGTCGCTCTCGGGAAGGTTGATGCCCCTGCCGGAGGTGATGAGCCCGCCGACGGTCACGCTGCACCGAAGCTCATCCTCGGTCGCGTCGATCGCGAGCATGCGGATGGCGCCGTCGTTGATGAGCACGCGCTGGCCGGGCTGGACCTCGCGCACAAGCGCCTCGTACGTGGTTGGCAGAGCGCAAACGGGATCACCCGTAGCGTCGGTTTCTTCGCAGGCCTCGTCGAGCCCGCGTCTGAAGACGACGATTCGACCGGCGGGCGCCTCGATCCCGCCGTCAGGCACGCGACCGACGCGGATCTTGGGCCCCTGAAGATCGCCCATGCAGGCGATGCATCGTCCGAGGCGATCGGCGGCCTCGCGCACCGTGCCAAGCCGACGCGCCTGCTCGTCGAGCGTGCCGTGCGAGAAGTTGAATCGAAAGACCGAGACGCCGGCCTCGATGAGCCTGGCCACCATCTCGGGCGACTCGCTGGCGGGCCCGATCGTGGCCATGATCTTGGCCAGTGTCGTGGGGGCGGCGTGTGTGGGCTCGCGCGTCTTGGGCATGAATCCGATTTCGACTGAACACGCCGCCCGGGACCGTCCGGGTGCTCGCTGTCGGCGTTCGCGGCTCACTACACTCCCGCCATGACCAACAGTATGCCCGTGAGTCTGATCACCGGGGCGGGCACGGGCATCGGCCGAGCGATCGCGCGACGGCTGTCCGCCGCCGGGCACGCGCTGGTGCTGGTCGGCCGGCGACCCGGGCCGCTCCGTGAAACCGCGGCCATGCTCGACGGACCGAGCCTCGAACATCCTGCGGACGTGTCCGATCCCGATCAGGCCGAGCCCGTGGTTCGGTCAGCCGTGGACCGTTTCGGTCGTCTCGACAACCTCGTGAACAACGCGGGCATCGCCCCCGTGTACCCGATCCACGAGACCACGCCGCAACGCCTGGACGAGGTCTTTGCGATCAACGCGCTGGCGACGGGTAATCTGATCGCGGCGGCGTGGCCCGTGTTCGTTGCGCAGCGGGCCGGGTGCGTCGTGAACCTGTCCTCGATGGCGACGTTGGACCCGTTCCCGGGCTTCTTCGCGTACGCGGCGTCGAAGGCGGCTGTGGAGTTGATGGTCGTGTCGTGCGCGAAGGAAGGAACGGAATACGGCATCCGCGCGTTCGCCGTCGCACCGGGCGCGGTCGAGACGGAGATGCTCCGCAAGGTCGCCTCGCCGGAAGAACTGCCGCCGGAACGGTGCCTGAAACCGGATGCCGTCGCCGACGTGATCGCCCAGTGCATCCGCGGCGAGCGCGACGACATGAACGGGAGGACGATCCGGCTCCCAAGCCCGTAGCATGCCCCGTCAGGCGCCGGTCCAGGTGCTCTTGATGTGGAGCTCTTCGAGCTGTTCGGGCGAGACGCCGGCGGGGGCCTGCATCATCAGGTCCGCGCCGTTGAGCGTCTTGGGGAAGGCGATCACGTCGCGGATGTTGTCCGTGCCGCACAGGTGCATGACCAGCCGATCCAGGCCGAAGGCGATCCCCCCGTGCGGCGGCGCGCCGCAGCCGAGCGCTTCGAGCAGGAAGCCGAAGCGTTCCTTCGCCTCGCGCTCGTTCATGCCGAGCAGCTCGAAGACCTTGCGCTGCATGTCCGGGCGGTGGATGCGGATGGACCCGCCCCCGATCTCCGAGCCGTTCACCACGATGTCGTACCCGTCGCTGACGATGGCCTCGACCGCGGCGATGTCGGTCGGGTCGACGCCGAGCAGTGTCTCGGCCTCGGACTCGGCCGGTGCGGTGAACGGGTGGTGCAGCGCGTGGAATCGGCCACTTTCCTCGATCCACTCGAACATCGGGAAGTCATACACCCACAGGAAATCCCACTTCGACTCGTCGATCAGGTCGAGATCATTGGCCACGCGGAGGCGCAGTTCGCCGAGCGCTCTGGTTGCGACGCGGTACGTGTCCGCTGCGAAGAGCACGGTGTCGCCGGCACTCAGCCCGAGCCGCTCGGCGAGTTCGTCGGCGATCGGCTCGACAAAGCGTGCGATGCCCGTCTCGATGCCGTTGGCGGTGAACTTGGTCACGGGCACGCCGCCGGCCCCGAAGTCCTTGACGAACTCGCTGTAGGCGTCGGTCTTCTTGCGTGTGAGCTTGTCCGCGCCGCCGGGCACACGGATCGCCTTCACAACGCCGCTCGGCTTGGCCAGGGCTTCGGTGAAGACACGAAAATCGGTCTTCGCCGCGAGATCGGAGATATCCACCAGTTCAAGCCCGAAGCGGCGGTCGGGGCGGTCGATGCCGAAGCGGTCCAGCGCTTCGCGGTATGTCACCCGGTCCATCGGCCCGACCTCGACGCCGAGCACCTCTTTCCAGAGCGTTCGGACGAAGCCCTCCATCACGCCCATCACCTCATCGCGATCCACGAACGACATCTCGCAGTCGATCTGCGTGAACTCGGCCTGACGGTCGGCCCTGGGATCCTCGTCGCGGAAGCACCGGCAGATCTGCATGTACTTGTCGCACCCGGCAACCATCAGGATCTGCTTGAATATCTGCGGGCTCTGCGGCAGTGCGTACCACGCGCCCGGCTGCACACGCGACGGCACGAGATAGTCGCGGGCGCCCTCGGGCGTCGAGCGGGTCAGGATCGGCGTCTCGATCTCGAGGAACCCCTCGCCGTCGAAGTAGTCCCGCGCCACCCTGGCTGCGCGGTGCCGCGTGCGCAGAATGCGTTGCATCTCGGGGCGGCGCAGATCGACGTAGCGGTAGCGCAGGCGCGTCTCCTCGGCCGGGAGGTTGTCGGCGTCGCCGGGAATAAAGGGCGGATTGTCCGTTTTGGCGAGCACCTCGAGCGTCGCGACCACGACCTCGATCGAGCCGGTCGGGAGCTTGGGGTTGCTCTTGCCGCGCTGCCGCACGGCGCCCTTGATGGCGACGACATCCTCGTTTCGCAGCTTGGCCCCGGCCTCGACCAGTTCCGGCGTCGCATCCTCGGCGTCGAAGACTACCTGCGTCACGCCGGCGCGGTCGCGCAGGTCCACGAACACCAGCCCCTGCCCGTGCGACCGGAAGGCGTCCACCCAGCCGGCGAGCACAACCGTCTCGCCGAGGTTGCCCTCGCGCAGCGTTCCGCAATCATGAGTCCGTCTGAGCATCGTCGGCCTTTGTCATAGGTGGAAACGGGCCAACTATAGGCCAACGCCCGCCGGACCCACGCGCGCACAAGCCGCTGGATGACGGGCGCCTCACCCGCCGTCACTGCGCCACTTCGTCCGTACGCCCCTCCGCCACTTCGTCTCTTCGTCTCTTCGTCTCTCAGTCTCTGCGTCTCTTCCTTTCTCCGTCTCTTCTCCTCTCCCCCCCTGGGTCGCTCCGTCGCTCTGTCGCTTCGTCGCTTCGTCGCTTCGTCGCTTCGTCGCTTCCGCTCACGGACACCCGCTGACGAACCCGTTCTGGAACGCCAGGAAGTCGAAGATATTGCAATGCGGGTCCGGGTCCTGCTCGCACGCGCACGGATCTCCGGCCACGAACAGGGTCTGGAAGGCGAGGAAGTCGAATATGTTGCAAGCCGGGTCGGGGTCGAAGTCGCAGGAGCACGGGCACACGCTGAGAGAGCCCCAGCGCGCGATGTGGTTGGCGCTGACGCCGCCCGCCGTGTGGAAGTCGCCCACGGCGTAGAGCGCCGGACCGGACCCATCGTCGTACGCGGCCAGGGCGCGCACCGTATCATCCAAGCCTGCGCCCAACGCTGACCAGGAACTACCATCCCACCTGGCGATGCGGTCCGCGCTGACGCCGCCGGCCGTGGTGAATGCGCCCACGGCGTAGAGCGCCGGACCGGACCCATCGTCGTACGCGGCCAGGGCGTGCACCGTATCATTCAAGCCTGCGCCCAACGCTAACCAGGAACTACCATCCCACCTGGCGATGCGGTTCGCGCTGACGCCGCCGGCGGTGCCGAATTCGCCCCCGGCGTAGAGCGCGGGGCCTGAGCCGTCGTCAAAGACTGCCAGGACCCAGACCGAGGTCAATCCGCTCCCCCCGCTCAACCCGCCGCCCAATGGCGACCACGCTGTGCCGTCCCACCGGGCGATGTTGCTCGCGCTGACGCCGCCCGCTGTGGTGAACCTACCCCCGGCGTAGAGCGCCGGGCCTGAGCCGTCGTCGAAGACTGTTAGGGCCAATGGCAAGCCCAACCCGCTGCCCAATGGCGACCAGTACGTGCCGTCCCACTTGGCGATGCGGTTCGCGTTGACGCTGCCCGCTGTGTTGAACCACCCGCCGACGTAGAGTGCCGGGCCTGAGCCGTCGTCAAAGACAGCCTGGCTCTGAGGCGTCGCGTTCAGGCCGGCGCGAAGGGGCGACCACCCATTCTGGCCCCATGCCGGGGCCGCGAGGCAGAGGCAACCGGCGAAGACGATCGCAACCGGGCTCATCTGGCCAATGGGTCGATTCTCATGAGTTCTCATGCTGTCTCTCCACAAGTGATGCCGTTCACGCCGCGTGCACGATCGGTCCCGCCCGGGCTGATGCTCGTCAGGAACATCGTAGCGGAAGGGGATCACCGCCACAAGGGGTTATTTGCAGGAAATCGCGACGGGTAGCGTGCTTTGCCCCCGCTCCCCTGCGGAGGGATTGTATGCGTGCGGCTCAAAGCAGCCGCCCGCGATTGCTCCGCCCGACAGGGGAGCGGGGGGGTGTGGGAGTGGGGAAGGTGGGCCCGCAAGCCTTCCGCGGGTGGCACAGGTGGCTCCACCACCTGTGCTGCGGGATACGTCAGGAATGCGGGCAGATCAATTGCCAGTGGCACGCGGCGGGTTTCTGGTGGGTGGGCGGGGTTATTATCGGGTTTTTCACGAATTTCCTCTTGACGAGGGGGCAAAATCCCTCAGAATGAACGCGGCCTGTGTATTTCGCTGGGTCAGGTAGGTTTCAGTCACCACGTGGAGGTAGCAGATGAAAAACTTGATGACAGTGACAATCGCAGTGCTCGGAGTGGCCGGTTGCGCAATCGCGGGTCCCGTGAATATCGACCCGGACGCGTTCGCCGCCGGCACGACACTTACAAGCGCGTTCGCCGCAGCAACGCTGACCTCGAACCAGATCGGGGCGAACGTTCAGTTTCTTTCGGCGACGAACGACATCATCGGGCGCAATCCGTCCGCCCAACCGGTCGGGCAGATCAGCACGCCGAGTACTGGAGTCTTGTCATTCGCCTGGAATGAGAGCGCGGGCGGGAACCAACGCTTCACCGAATGGGCCGAAATTGTGATGCGTTTCCGTGCGGACTTTTCGGCGAACGCGAACTCGGTGTCCATCGACATCTTGGGTAACAACAGCTTTGACTTTGGCTACCTTGAGGCCTACCGGAGCGACAACACGCTCATCCAGCGCGTGAACTCTGCCAATGTCACGGCGGGCAACTTCCAGACGCTCACCATCAACTCAGGCACATTCAACATCGCCTACATCATTTCCTCTGGGATCGGCGGTGAGACGGTCGGGCTTGATAACCTGAATGCAAACCTGATCCCGCTTCCCACGGGCGCTGCGATGGCGATGGTTGGGATGGGTCTCATTGGTGTTCGTCGCCGTCGCTGACATTCACGAGCGAAGCATCACGCGTTTTCACGCCCGCCCACTGGCGGGCTTTTTGGGCGCTGAGCGGGCATGGTTGCGTCGGGCGGGGGTGTGGGAGCGGGAGTACGGAGCGCCGTGGACCCCTGGCGGGGGGCGGGGGGGGAATGGGGTGGGGCGTCAGTGTCCGGGCGTGGGGGGGCGGCGGGACGCGGGACTTGGGCTGCTGCCTCGGTCGTTGACGCTGCTGCCTCAGCCG
>JADFGU010000061.1 GCA_022567535.1 Planctomycetota bacterium
TCACGGCCATGTCCTTGTAGTTTTTGCCGGCGTTTCGGGCCTCGGCGACCATCGCGGCGATCCGCACGCCGCCGTCGTGGTCGCTGGCTAATCGCACGCACTCGACGGGCGGCCCGTGCGGCTGATCCACGCGGGCGGGGACGATCCGTTTGTCGGGCCTGAAGCGGTCGTGGGCGCGGGCGATGACGCTGTTGGTGACGGTGATGAGCGCGTCGGTGGCGCGGTAGTTGTCGGTCAGCTCGACCGTCTCGTGCCCGCCCCAGATCGCGGCGAAGCGCTTGAAGGCCAGGTCGTCCGAGTCGCGGAAGAGGTAGATCGACTGGTCGTCGTCGCCGACGACGCACAGGTCCGTTGTCGGCCCCGGCGGCGCGACGCGGCGCAGCAGCTCGATCTGCGAGAGGTTGACGTCCTGGAACTCGTCAACGACGACGTGACGGATTTCGGCGTGGATGATGTCGGCCACGCGGGGCTGGTCCAGCAGCCGCGTCGCTTCCCCGATCAGATCCTCGTACGTGACCCACGATCGCGTGCTACACAGGGCGTTGAAGCGTTGGTACAGGCTGGCCAGTTCCGAAAACTCGTCGCGCAGGTGCCGCTGGCGGAGGCGTTCATCGCCGTCCCATTCGTCGGCGTCGATGCGCTCTTGCCACTGGTGCGAGAACTCGGCGCAGCGCGCGGGCGAGACCGCGTTGTTCTTGAAGCGGGCGATGCGGGCGAGGGCCTCGTCGGCGATGACGGCCCAGCCGCGGGCGGCAGAGGCGTCGGAGAGTTCCAGCGACGCGATGACGCTGCGCATCGCGCGCAAACGCTGCGCGGAGTCCATCAGCATCGGCTCGCGCACGTAGCCGGCCAGATCGCGGAAGCGGAGCAATAGCCGACGACCAAAGCCGTGAAACGTGAAGGCGTTGACGCGATCGGCCGCGGGCCCACCGATCATGGCCGCCAGCCGGCGCCTGAGTTCGTCCGCAGCGCGAACGGTGTAGGTGACGGCGAGGATGGAGGCGGGGTCGGCGCCGTCGTCCGTGATGAGCGAGGCGACGCGGTGGATGATGACGCGGGTCTTGCCCGTGCCCGGGCCGGCGAGGACGGCGATCGGCGCGCCGCGGTGGGCGGCTGCGCGGCGCTGGGCGTCGTTGAGCCCGGCCAGCGTGTCGGTGGTCGCAACGGTCGCGTCGGTCATCGCGCCAGTTTATACCGGATCGAATTACACCGGATCATCGCTGCGCTTCGCCCGGGAATAAATGTGCACCGCCATTGTGCCGTAGTCGCGTGTCTCCGGCCCCACGGCGCCCTCGACGGAGAGGTCCGCGTCGAGGAACGTGGGCTTGGCGCTCGAGAGGCCGAACAGGCGCTCAAACTCTGCGTCCACCGACTCGTCCAGGTCATCGGGCGACTCGACGACGATCTGAACATGGAGATTGTGCTCATCGGGAACAGCGGCGGGCGGGTCGATCTTGTGCAGCAGCGGGTGCGGCGTGCGGATCAGCGCGAACCCGTCCTCGGCCAGATGATCGAGCAGGCGGGCCACCTGCGTGCGGATCCTCGCCCAGCCCTGCTCATCGCGGGCCAACTCGTACGGCGGGTCCATGAAGATCAGGTCCACGCGCCGCGGGCATTGGTGGAGCACGGCCGGCCCGAGCGCGTCGGCGACGATCAACTCGCACTCGTCCTCGACGCCCAGCTCGGCGATGTTGCGTTCGAGCACGTTGGCGATCGTCCGATCGCGCTCGACGAAGAGAGCGCGCGACGCGCCGCGGCTGAGCGCCTCGAGCCCGAACGAGCCGGTCCCGGCGAAGCAGTCCAGCACCACGGCGCCGTCGATATTCCCACGAAGCATGTTGAACAGCGACTCTTTCACGCGATCGGGGATCGGGCGCGTGGTGTCGGCATCGCGCGGCGCGTGGAGTCGCCGGGATCGGAATCGTCCCGAGATGATGCGCATGGGCGCGTCGATTGTAGGGCGTGCCCGGCCGATCACCGGCTCGGGTGCATCACGCTCAGCGTGTCCACCGAGAAGCGCAGGAATCGCGGCGCCGGAAGCCCGGTGACGATCTCCCAGAACGGCTGGTCGAACCCGTCGGGCATCCATCGGCTGAACTGCCCGGTGACATCGCCGGCGTAGGCGTCGAGCGCCTCGGTGCCGACAAAGACGCTGCGCTGGATCAGCAGCAGATCGTCGCTGGCGTACTCGGCCTCGGCGGCGACGCCGGCGATCGCGTCCACAAGCCTTCCGAACAGACCGCGGTCTGAATCGAGCAGCACGTCGGCGTCGTGCCAGATGTAGAAGCGGAAGCGGCTGGGTCGTGCCGGTCCGACCGGCTCGTGGGCGCGCAGCAGCGACGTGACGCCGCGGGGCCCGTCGATGCGCCGGTCCAGCGTCGGCCCGGTGAGCAGGCGCTCGAGCTGGTGGCAGAACGAATCCAGGTTGGTGATGTACCGCCCGTAGAAGTTGCAGACCTCGGTGTCGGTCTGAGCCGCGAGGAAGCGCCCCAGCGAGGTGGCGAAGTCCAGCCTCAGCCGGGCGCAGCTGGACCACGCCGCCAGGTGGTGCTCGTCCAGCAGGCGCATGACGTCGGGCTGCCAGCCCGAGCCGATGCCCGAAGGCGCTGATTGTCGCGCGAACGCGCTCATAGTCCCCCTGCCTCGCCCGTGCGGGCGATGCTCGCAGACCGCAGGCGGCGGTCCTGCGACCGACACACCGACGGAGCAGATTGGCACGCAACCCCCCTCGGGCTCGTGTTCGAGGCTAAGTGTGACCCAAAGTTGTGCCCGCGTCCACCGAATCGCCCTCAGAATCAGCAATTCCGGAATATTCCGAGCCCCGCCGGCGGGTGGGGCGACGCTCGACCCCTGTGGAGCCGAGGTTGGGCCCAGATCACGGCCGATTAGTGATCCCGAGTTCTTCCTCGCTCAGGTGGGTCTCGTCGATGTCGCCGGGCGTTGAAATCGGATCGGTGGCGGCGTGGAGGAGGCGTTTTTCGCCGGAGCCGGCCACCCGAGCACGCTCGTGCACCGCCCCATCCAGTCCGTCGCCGGTCGCCTGGTACCGAAGCCCGATCGTGGTCTCGGGCTCGCCCAGGAACAGGTGGTTGACCCACTCGACGCCCTGCATCAGCGTGTGGTCGGTGTTGGAGACCTCGTACTTCCACATGCCGAACCGGCCGCGGCTGTGGATCCCCCGCTGCTCCAGCCACGGGATGACCTGCGAGAGGATCTCGTCGCGGTCAACGCTGGGCGTGGGGTAGGCGTAGTCGGCGCGGTGATGCCAGGTCGAGATGATGTCGCGCCGCTCGCCCGGCTCGAGCAGCCCCGCGTTCTCGAGCCCCTGGATCGTCTCCTCAACGATGGTGTCCCGGTTGACCGGCTTGAACTCGCTCTCGCTGGTCTCGCACAGCAGCGAGTAGCAGCGATCCTTGTCGGGCGTCATGTTGGGCGAGTAGTTGCTCAGGTAGGTCACACGGTAGAACGGGCAGTTGTCCTCGGGGAAGTACATCCAGCTCTTCGTGCTCGGGCACGGGCGCCTGATCCCGATGCCGACCATGTGCGCGGACGAATGAAGGAGCCTGGCCGCGGCCTGGCGGATGCGGGCGGGCACCTCGCCGGTGAGGATCTTCGTGCACAGCACGTCCAGCGGGACGGCTGTGAGCAGATGGTCGAAGGGCTCGCGCGTGCCGTCGGCGAACCAAGCGAGCTTGCGGTCAACGTCGATCGAGACGAGCGAGCGGTTCAGCTGCACGTGCCCCTCGAGCACCGGCCCGAAGCGCCTGTAGAACTCGCCGGTGCCGCCGAAGAGCGGGAACTTGAACTGGTTGTTGGGCCCCCACCCGAAGTCGTCTTTCTGGAGCACGACGTTGCGCAGGGCGCGGTCGATGTCGAGCGTGGCCACGCGCTCGCCGATCCAGGCTTTGTTGAGCATCTCCGGCTCGTGGGCCCAGACCTTGAAGTTGTAGGGGCGCATGAAGACGCGCGCGATGCCCTCGCCGAAGACCGCGTCGATGAACTCGCCGAAGTTTCGCGCGTCGTCCGGCGAGGCGATCTTGCCCCGGCCCGTCTGCGCCTTGATGAGCCCGGACAGACACTCGAGCGCGATCTCGGGCGGGAGGTAGCGCACGTTGTTCTGAAACGGGTACGGCACCCATCGGTCCATCAGGCGCACCCAGCTCTCGCGGTTGTTGAGTGTGAAGTCGTCGCCCATCAGGCGATCGAAAATGCGGTCGTAGTAGGAGTAGTGGCTGAACATGACGTGCCCGCCGATGTCCCAGGTGAAGCCGGCGTCATCGGTGAAGCTCGACGCCAGCCCGCCAATGTGCCCGCTGCGATCGACAATCGTGAACCCGGTGTGGCCGAGCTCCTTGAGGCGGTACCCCGCGCCCAGCCCGGTGGGCCCGGCGCCGACGATGAGTATGCGCGGCTGATCGCCGGGCGCGGGAAGTCGATCTGGCGAATCAGGCGTGGTGGGGCACATACGTCGTTTGTTCCGGCCGCCGCGGTCCATGATAGGCGCCGCACCTCCGAAACGAGCCTCGCTTCTGCAACGAGCCGCGACCTCCGCTACGAGCCGCGACCGGCAGGGAGCGGTGGTTCGACGAACCCTCTCGCGATGGTCACGCCCCGGAGCACTCCCTCCCGGTCGTGCCTCGTATCGGAGGCGCGAACGCATCTTAACGCGGCACGTGATCTGAGCACGCGTCAGCGCGGCGCGGCGAGTCGGCGCTGGATCCTTGCGGCGAGTCGGCCCTCAAGGTGTTCGTCGCGCGCGATCGGGCGGGTGAACGTGCCGCCGCGATTGATGGGATCCCGCGCGAACGTGCTCAGGCGGATGCTCGTGGTGTCGATGCGCCGGTTGGGTCGGCTTCGGCGCTCAATGACGACGATGACCGTCCCGGTGAACGGGCCGACGAACCCGCGCAGATCAATCAGCGCCGGGCTCGGGGCGGTGGGTGAAGCGGGTTGTTCGGGCGCGGCTGCGCCCACGGGCTCGAAGATGATCCGCACCGTGCGGAACTGATGGTTGGCGAAATCCTCCCACTCCCGGCTGAGCGACGACTGCTCGCGGTCCCAGGGTGTGGCCAGCCCGGCGGAGTGTTTCCGGTGGGTGGAGATGATGCCGCGGCGCGCGTCGACGCGGTCGAGCTCGAACCGCATGTCGCGGAGCGTCCGCCGGGCGGCGTCGAACGCCGCCGCGTATTGACCCTCGGCGACGGAGAACGTCGGGGGCATTGGTTGGCCCGCGGCGCAGCCCATGAGCAGCGACGCCAGAACCATGATGATGCCGGGGTGTCTCACGACCGGATCTTATCACACGGGTTGCACGACGGGACACCGGGAGCGTCCTCAGATCGGATGTCGCGTCGAGATGTGTGCCGGACGCTGAGTCTGAGTCCGCGAAGGCTCGGATATCTCCCATGACACCCATACACCCGTGATCCGAGCCTTCGCCCGCAGCGGGCTCAGACTCGGCGTCCGTTCAGGCGCGCGCGACGCGTGGATTGAAGCCGTGCTACGTCGAATCGGCCTCGCGACGGACGATGTCCCAGGCTGTGCGGATGTGCTCGTCCCGACAGGAGGTTGAGCCGACGGCGAGGCGCAGGACGAACCGCTCGGGCCCGCCATCGGGCGAGGGGAGCGTGCTGTGTGAGAGAAAGACGCGGCCGGTAGCGTTGACGCGCTCGAGCAGTGCGCGGTTGCGTGCGTTCAGGAGTTCTGGGTCGATCCCGGGCGGACCGGTCAGACGAAAGCAGACGAGCTGCAGGTGTCTCGGGGCGCAGATCTCGAACCGCTGGTCGGCGCGCACGAGGCTCTCGAACAGCGCGGCCATGCGGATCTGGTCGCGCACGAACGCGCGCAGACCCTCGACCCCGTAGTGCCGCATGACGAACCAGAGCTTGAGGGCGCGGAAGCGGCGGCCGAGCGGGATCTGCCAGTCGCGGTAGTCGATGGTGCGGCCCGGGCCGGTGGCGGGGGTGCGCAGGTACTCGGGGCTGACGCTCAGGGCCCGCGTGAGCGACGCCCGGTCGCGGGTCCAGAGCAGGCTGCAGTCGAAGTTCGTCAGCAGCGCCTTGTGCGGGTTGAAGACGATCGAGTCGGCGCGCCCGATCCCGTCGAGGATCCAGCGGTACTCGGGGCAGACGCACGCGGCACCGGCGTGGGCGGCGTCAACGTGCAGCCAGCAGTCGTCCGTAACGCCGACATCTTCGAGCGCCCCGGCGATCTGCGCGATCGGGTCCAACGCGCCCGACGAGGTCGTGCCCACGGTCGCGACGACACAGCACGGATGACGCCCGGCGGCGAGATCTTCCGTCATCGCGTCGGCCAGCGCGCTCGGGTCCATCGCCAGATCCGCGTCGGTCGCGACGAACCTCACGCGCGAGGTGTCGTCGGCGTCTCGGGCCAGTCCCGCGATCATCGCGGCCTTGAGCACGGACGAGTGCGCCTGGGTCGAGGCGTAGACGACGAGCCGGTCGGGCGCGACGGTGCCCGAGGGTCGGTGCAGCACGCGCGATCGGCCGGCGAGCAGCGCGATGAGCGTCGCCTCGCTGGCGGTGCCCTGGATGCACCCGCCGCCGGAGCTCGCGTAGCCGGCCCGGCCGAACTTGAACGACTCGGGCAGCCCGATGGCGCCGGCCATCCAGTCAGTGACGCGCATCTCGAGTTCGGTGGCGGCAGGGCTGGTCGCCCACGACATGCCGTTGACGTTGAGCCCGGCCGAGACCAGTTCGCCCAGGATCGCGGGCCCCGAGGCCTGGCACGGAAAATAGCCGAGAAACCCCGGCGACTGCCAGTGCGTCAGGCCGGGCAGGATGATGTCGTCCAGATCGCGCACGATCGCGTCCCACTCATCGGGCGCGCCCGGCTCCTGGGGCGGCTGGTCGGGGAGCTGACGCAGCACGTCGCCCGGCTGAGCTGCCGACTGCACCGGCCAACGATCCGGCTGCTCCATGTACGACGCGACCCAATCGACAAGCCGGCGGCCGAGCTCGCGGAACTGGTCGGGCGTCATGTGCCCGTCGGCCGGGTGTTCGTGCGAGGTCGGCATGCCGGGGACGGTAGCGCCGACGATCTGAAGCCGTCACGTGGGCAGCTTTGCGAGCTCCAGCTCGACGCGGTCGATCAAGCGCTCCACGGTCTCGGGTCCGAAATCGAACGCGAGGTTGGCCGCGGCGAAGAGCTCCGGCAGCGGGCGCGAGCCGCCCAGGCGCAGAGCGTTGAGGTAGTGGGTGATGGCGGCGGGCTCGCCGTCCTGAAGCGAGCGGAGCCAGAGCTGCAGCGCGCCCAGCTGCGCGATGCCGTACTCGATGTAGTAGAACGGGCTGCCGAACAGGTGTCCCTGTCTCTGCCAGAGCACGTCGAGGTGGGATTCCAGGCATTGCCATGACAGGAAATGTCCGCGCGCGCCGAAGCGCGTCATCAGCGAGCGCCAGTGCTGCGTGCGTTCATGGCGCGAGTGCGTCGGATTCTCATAGATCCAGTGCTGGAAGGCGTCGATGGTCGCGATCCACGCGAGCACGGAGACGGTTCCTTCGAGGTGCTTTCTGCGGGCGCGGGCCGCGTCGGCCTCGTCGGGATAGAACGCGTCGCCGGTTCCGCCCCAGTACGGCATGGTGAGCAGCTCCATCGACATGCTGGCGACCTCGGCGAACTCGGTCGGGTAGTCGCGGTAGTGCACGAGCGGGTCGCCCCTGCACAAAATCGAGTGGAACGCGTGCCCGGACTCGTGCACCATCGTCTCCACGTCGCGGTGCAGCCCGGCGGCGTTCATGAAGATGAACGGCTCGCGGATCCGGTCGCGCATGTACAGGTATCCGCCGGGCGCCTTGCCCTTGCGCGAGTCCAGATCGAGCTTGGCCCCGTTCCTTGAGCCGTGGGCGGTCGAGCCGTCGCCGAGTGACGCGAACATCTCGGCCAGGCGCGGGTCCAGCCGCGCGAACACCGCGTGCGCCCTGGCGACGAGCTCCGCGCCGCCGGAGAAGGGGCGCAGCGGCTCGCGGCCGAGCGGGTCAACGTCGATGTCCCAGGGGCGCAGCTCGTCGACACCGAGCGCCGAAAGGCGGTCCACGTCACGCCGCTTCATGAACGGCGCCACGCACCGCTCGCAGGCGTCATGGAACGACCGGCAGTCGGCGGGGGTGTAGTCGAACCGCCGCATGGACCTGAACGCGTACCCGACGTAGTTCTCAAAGCCCGCGTTGGACGCCACTTTCTGTCGAAGCGCGATCATGGCGTCGTAGATCGTGTCGATCCGGTCGATATCGCGTGCGCGGCGATCGGCGACGGCCTGCCACGCCGACTCACGCACCGATCGATCGGTGTCTTCGAGATACCGTGCCATCTGGGGCAGCGTGCGCTCGGCCCCATCGAACTCGACGGTCATGGCGCCGGTAATCGTCTGATAGTCCTGGGCGAGCGTGGCCAGCTCGGTCTGCAGCGGGACGTTCTCGTCGCGGAACAGCTCGACGTCCACGGCTGTGTCGCGGATGAGCACGAAGTAGCGCTCGCGGTCGAGCTCGAACCGCTGCGTCAGCTCGACCTGCCTCCGGTCGAGCCGGAACTCCATCGGCTTGATCCGGGGCTCGACCTGCTCGATGAAGTTCCGGTAGGCACCGGCGGCCTGCTCGTCGTCGGTGTCGCAGGTCATCGAGATGTAGAGGTTCGCCAGCGCCTCGCTGCACGCAGCGGTGAGCTCGCTGCGATCCAGGATCCACCGCTCGAGGTCGTCGGCCGAGGCGATCTCCCGGTCCTGCAGCTCGCGAAAGATCGGCTCGATGTTCGCAACGCGGGTCGCGTCGAGATCGGTTGGGATCGTTATCTGGGTCACACTGAGGCTCCTGTTCTCCGGCGATTTTCGTGGGTCGGAGTCTACGCGCACGGGCTGCGGCGCAGAAAAAAGCCCCCGCGATGCGGGGGCCTGGTTGAGACTGGCGATTGCTGTCAGCGCATCAGGTCGCGGAGCAGTTGCCGCTGCTCGTCGACCCACTGCTCGAACTGATCCTCGGTCATGTTCATGACGAACAGCGCGAGGTTCGGATTGTTGCTCACCATGGAGACGATGGCCCTGAGCTGGGATCGGGCCTTGCCGACGAACTTGCCGCGGCGCTTATCATCCTGCTCACCCTCCGCCAGCTGAATGGCGGCCTGGTAGATCGTGAAGTATTCTCTGGTGCGCTCCTGGTCCTCGTAGGTTTTGTCGCGGAAGCGCATGTTGATCTCTTCGGCGCGTGAGATCGGGTAGAAGAAGCCCTTGGTATCGCGGCCGACCCATTCGACCTCGGTCAGCCCCATGACCTTTTCGAGCTCTTCGAGCGTCCGTGCGGTGCCGCCGGAGAAGCCGTACTTCATCGCCGTGCGCGAGTCGAACGTGAGGATGCGTCCCTCCGGGTTGACGAGGTGCTGGCCCTCCTCGTTCTGGTACCAGGTCACGTCGCCGTTCTCGTTGATATCGCAGGACAGGGGGTACCTGAAGTGCTGCATGGCCCGCATGATCTGGCCTTCCGCATCGTGCCCGCCGCGTGCGGAGACCTTCTCCATCATGTAGACGACCTCTTCGAGCTCACGGCCCTTCACGGCGTCCAGCGCGCCTCGGTACCCCGTGCAGGCGCCGTAGTTGCCCTCGGGCATGAAGTAGATTTCTTCGATGCAGTGTGCGGTCATGGCGGCGGCGGAGATCGCCGACTCGATCCACGCGACCGTGCGGAAGCGGTCCTTGTATTCGTTGTGGATCACGTCCGAGAGACGCTGGATCTCAAGCAGGGCTCCCCCGCCGGAGTTGATGAGGAACACCACCGTATCGATGTTGTCCTTTTCGAGCGCGGGGATAATCTCCCTGAGGACGTGGGCGGTCATGAACAGGCCGACCATGTCCTTGCCGCCGCTCTCGCCGAGCGTGATGATCGCCACCCGCTCCGCCGAGCCCGTTCTGGCGACTGGTTCAGTCGGCGTGTCGCCGGACGCTATGGCGACGGTCTCGGACTGCTGCCGGGGCTCGGCTTCGGCCTCGGGCTGCAGGTTCGGCTCGTCGCGCAGGATCAACTGGATGTCGGCGGTGGCGAGCAGCTCGGTCCGCGCCAGCGACCCGGAGCCGATCTTGATCCACACCCACCCCTCGAGCTCGCGTTCGATCAGGCCCTCGAACACACGCCCGTCCTTCATCACGACCTTGTCGTCGGCCAGCGCGGCGGGGGCGAGCACGGCGGTGAGGGTCATCGCCACGGCTGCCATCAAACCCGGGAATTGCTTCATCTTGCCACTCATTGTGTGCACCTCGTCGATGTCGAAATCGTTGATTCGGCTGTCGTAAATCTTATTTCTGGTCGGCCAACTGCTGGAGCTTGAAGACCTCGATCATCAGGTTGACCTGCGAGATCGGCGGGTAGCCTTCGGGCGGCACCTGCCGAGGATCGATCGCCTCGATGAACTTCTGGCAGAGTCTCTTGATCTGGCGGAGCTTGCCCATCTTGGCGCCGCGGCCCTTCTTGCGCTCGTTGAAGTCGCCCCGCACAGCGATCTGCTCGAACTCGATCCACAGGCGGCGAAGGCTGCGCGGGTAGTCGTGCATGCCGTCGCGCCATTGCTTCATGATGTCCTCGGCCCGGCCGTCGATGAGGACATAGGTGCGGTGGATCTCAAGCTCGAAGAGCAGGTCGTC
>JADFGU010000265.1 GCA_022567535.1 Planctomycetota bacterium
GGAACGCGCTGTGACCGGTCGCGAACCCGTCGCCGGACACCTCGCCTCGCCCGTGGGCCAGAAAGCCCAGCCGGCGCGACGCGGTGATCTTCGGGTCCAGTTGCTTGAGCGTGCCGGCGGTGGCGTTGCGCGGGTTCATGAACGGGTCGTCGCCGGTCTCCTCGCGCTCGGAGTTGATCCGCTGGAACTCGGTCAGCGGCATGAACACCTCGCCGCGGATCTCGAGCACGTCCGGCAGGCGCTCGGGGTGGTCGGGGTCCAGTGCGAGTGGGATCGAGCGGATGGTTCGGATGTTGGCCGTCACGTCGTCGCCGCGCACGCCGTCGCCGCGCGTCAGGGCCCTGACAAGCTGTCCCCGCTCATACCGCAGCGAGATCGCCACGCCGTCGATCTTCGGGTCGCACACGAGCACCGGCGCCTGTGCGTCGAACAGGGCGGGCGGGACATCGGAGTCGAGTCCGAGCCCTCGAAGCACGCGCCCGTGCCACTCGCGCAGGTCGGCCTCGTGGTACGTGTTGTCGATCGAGAGCATGGGGACGGCATGCGGGAGGGTCTCGAATCCGTCGATCGGTTCGCCGCCGACGCGGTGCGTGGGCGAGTTGGGATCATCCAGTTCGGGGTGCTCGCGTTCGAGGCGATCGAGTTCATTGAGCAGGCGGTCGAACTCGGCGTCGGGCATGACGGGCGAGGCGTCGATGTAGTACGCACGGTTCGCGCGGTGCAGAAGGGTGCGGAGCGCGGCGATTCGTCTGGAAGCCGTGGCGGGCATCGTGCTGATAGGGTACGGCATGATCCGGCCGGTGCGCCCGGCTTGGGTATCATGCCGCGATGTCAGCCCGGATCATCGATGGCAAGCGGGTCGCCGCGGGGATCAAGGACGACCTGTCGCGTCGGGTCCGTGCGGTGCGCGACGCGGGCGGGACCGTCCGGCTGGACGCGGTGCTCGTGGAGTCCGGGGACACCGGCGCCCGCGTCTACGCCGAAAACCAGGGCCGAACCTGCGGCCAGCTCGGCATCGACTACCGTCTGCACAAACTCGACAGGTCGGCCGATCGCGACGATATCGCCGCGCGCATCGAACAGCTCAACGACGACCCGGACGTGCACGCCATCATGCTGCACATGCCCGTTCCCGAGCGCGTGGACGCGTACAGTCTCCAGCGGTTGATCGACCCGGACAAGGACGTCGAGGGTGTGAACCCGGCCAATATCGGCAACATCGTGTACGGCCGATCGAGCCTGGCGCCGTGCACGGCCCTGGCCACGATCCAGATGATCCGCTCGACGGGCGTGGAGCTTCGCGGCAGGCGCATGGTGGTGGTGGGGGCATCCAACGTCGTGGGCAAGCCCATCGCCGTGCTCGCGATGCGCGACGAGGCCACCGTCATCTCCTGCAACAAGTTCACCCAGGGCATCGAGGCGCTGGCGCGGTCTGCGGACGTGCTGGTGGTGGGTTGCGGCGTGGCGGAGCTTGTGGGAGCCGAATGGGTGAAACCCGGCGCGGTGGTGGTGGATGTGGGCGTGAACCGGGTTCCCGGGCCGAACGGGAAGATGCGGACGGTGGGCGATGTGAAGTTCTCGGCGGTGAGCGAGGTCGCGGGTTGGATCAGCCCCGTGCCGGGCGGCGTGGGGCCTGTGACCGTCGCCATGCTCCTGCGCACCGTGGTCGAGGTGTCCGAGCGGCTGGTTTCATAACCGCACCCGCATGAGCTCACAGATCGCACGAAGCCTCGCTGGTCGAGGGCGGCCGTGAAGCGGGAACAACAACCGGAAAACGCATCATTGACTCTCCCCCCGCGGATCCATTGAATAGCCCGAGGATCCAGGGCCCCCGCAGGAGTCGCCATGCAGCAACTCGCATTTCTCCCGAATATCGGCGGTATGGAGTGGGCGGTCATCGGGATCGTGGCGTTGTTGATCTTCGGTCGCCGTCTGCCCGAGGTGGGCCGAAGCCTGGGCAAGGGCATCGTTGAGTTCAAGAAAGGCATCCGGGGCATCGAGGACGAGATCGAGTCGGAGTCGTCGCGGTCTCGGCCGGCGATCGCGGCCGACCCGCCGCTGACCGCGAGCGTCAGCACGAGCGACAGGCCCACGGTCGCCGCGGCGAGGCTCGGCCAGCG
>JADFGU010000062.1 GCA_022567535.1 Planctomycetota bacterium
GGCAAGATCGTTCGCCACACCGACGGGCGGTGGGAAGAGGTCCCCAACATCGCCGGCTAGCGGAGCTCACACGGATTTCATTGGAGCGTCAGCCACGCGCGACGCCGCCGATGAGCGACGCGAGCCGTGGGCCTGACATCGTACCTCGGGCGCATTTCAACTCTTCTTCGGCGCTTTGTAGAACGGCAGGGGCACGACCTCGGCGTCCAGTTGGTGTCGCCCGCCATCGATCCGCATCACGGAGCCGATCTCGGCGTGCTCACGGTCCACCAGCGCCATGGCGATGGGGTACCCCAGCGTGGGGCTGGCGCACCCGCTGGTGACGGCCCCGATCTCGGTGTCGCCGGCCAGCACCGGCATCCCCTGGCGGGGCGTGCGCGGCCCGCCGATCTTCAGCCCGATGATCTTGCGGGCCGGCCCGCCCTCGTCGCGAGTCTTCTTCAGAGCCGCAAGCCCGATAAACGCCTCGCCCTTCTCGTGCTCGTCCTTGTCCAGCGAGATCGCGAAATCGATGCCGCAGGAGAGCGCGTTGACGCCCTCGCCGAGCTCGTGCCCGTACAGCGGCATGCCCGCTTCGAGTCGAAGCGAGTCTCGCGCCCCCAGGCCGGCGGGCTTGATCGGCGCGTCCGGATCGCCGGGCTTGAGATCCTTGAGCAGCAGCTTCAACGCCATACCCACCGCCGACGCGGGCAGGATGACCTCCACCCCGTCCTCCCCGGTGTAGCCGGTGCGGCTGACCATCACCTTGATGATCATGAGGTCTTTGACCAGAAAGCGGTACCGCTTGAGCATGGGCACTTCGCTGGAGACCGTGCTCACCAGTTCCATGACATTGGGACCCTGGATCGCGATCATCGCGGTCTTGAGCGTCTCGTCGTCGATGCTGACGGTGAGATCGCTCTCGGCCCGGACTTGCTCGAAGTGGCCGAGCATCTTCTCGCGGTTGGACGCGTTGACCACGACCAGGAACTCGTCCTCGTCGAGCTTGTAGACGAGCACATCGTCCCGCACGCCGCCATGCTCGTTGCACACGAGCGAATAGCGGCACTGGCCGATCTGCATGTCATGGATTCTGCGTGTGCAGAGTCGTTCCAGCAGCCGCCGGGCGTGCCGACCCCTGAACTTCACGCGTCCCATGTGGGAGACGTCGAAAATGCCCCCGGCCCTGCGGACCTGCAGGTGCTCTTCACGGATGCTGCCGTACCGGATCGGCATCTCCCAGCCTGCGTACTCGACCATCTGAGCGCCGAAGTCGAGGTGGAACTGACGGAGCGGCGACTGGTGCACTGTGGACCTCCTGGCTCAGCTGTAGTGGGCGAAAGGCTAGGTCGGCATCGTCCACCCGGGCCACGGCGCATTGTCCAGCAGCCGCACGACCCCAACACGTGCCGCGACCACCGCGCGGTACTCCTCGACCCCAGATCCCTGGCGCGTGAGCGTCTGAGCGTCTCGCACGGCGGCGTAGTCCGGCGCGAGCCCCGCCTCGCGAAGGACGTGATTCATGACCCGCTCGGCGCGTTCGGGCGACGGCTCCCGGTTGGCGGCGATCAGAGATCGGCTCAACGCCAGCGCTTGCTCGCGCAGGGGGCCTTTCAGGAACACGTTGCGGCTGCTCAGTGCCAGTCCGTCCGGGGCTCGGACCGTCGGGTGCCCAAGAACGTCCACGTCCTTGAGCCGTCCGACGTGCCGGGCGAGGATCAGCTGCTGATAGTCCTTTTCCCCGAACACGGCGGCGCGCGGCGCGATCAGCTCGAACAGCCGGTGGAGCACCCGGTTCACGCCACGGAAATGCCCCGGTCGCGCCGCGTCCTCCAGCCGAGGTTGCGTGACAATCGGCGGCAGCTCGAAATCGGGGCTGGGCTCGCCCGGTGGGTAAACCACGTCAGGGGCGGGCGCAAACACGACACACACACCGTCGCGCTCGCATGTGGCCAGGTCATCGTCCAGCGGTCGGGGATATCGCTCGAAATCGTCCCGCTCGTTGAACTGGGCGGGATTGACAAAGATGCTCACGACGCATCCCGCGGGGTCGTCGTTGCGACGAGCGACCTCGCGGGCGCGGCGGATCAGCGCCAGGTGGGCCTCGTGCAGCGCGCCCATGGTGGGCACGAGGACACCCCCAAGGCTATTCGAGCCTGTAAATTCGCGGGCCAGGTCGGCCAACTCCTGCCGGGTGCGCACCACGTGCATGAGAGAAGGCTAGACCCGGTCGGTCGGATCTCCGAGCCGACTTCTTCGATCACTCGGCTCTCTCAGCCGGCACGGCGGCACGTTCAAGCGGCCAATTGGTCGATCCACGCCTGCAGTTCCGGACGGTTCGGGAGCGTGATCAGGTCGACATCCACGACGTATTGGCCTTCGCCGTCGTAGTCGCACGAGCGGACCCGCCCGTACAGCCCCACCGGGGTGCAGTCGATCAGGTGAATTGCGAGGATGATCTCGCGGCCGGTGTAGCACATCCGGCGCGACCTGAAGACGACGTTTGAGCGGCTTAGCTTTTGCGCACGAGCGACCCATGGGTGCTGTGGTCGGCCTCGGTCATCCACCTCGGCCACCTCCAGTTCGGCGTCGAAGCTGTGCCCGCAAGGCCGGGGATCATGGCGGGCGCCGCTGACCCGCGATTCGATCTTCATCAGGGGATGGTCCACCGAAGGCACCGAGATCGGCTCACGCGGAGCGGGCGCGCGCGGCGGGGGCGGCGTCCACATCGCCATCGACCCATTCGGCTTCTTGCGGCCTTGGCCCGAGAACAGTTGTCCCATGTCCGTACCTTCCGCACTAAGTGGTGACACCCCTCAATCGACCAGCCCCGCCGATCGCTTTGGCCTCACGACACTTCGCCGATCCGCACAGCCCGTACACCCGCTGCGATCGGACTCGGGCCCGGGGGTGCGGCCGGTCTCGCTACACTCGCCTCGTGGCTGACTCCGCACACACACGCTGCCATGTGGTCGTTCCCACGCACACGACGCGACACCTGAAGGCCTGTCTGACATCGCTGGCGGGGCAGTCCAGGCCGCCCGCCTCGGTCATCGTCACCTGCGACACCGACGACCCGGCGATCGGTGACCTGCTCGGGTCGATCCCGACCGCGCCGGGAGGGGGAATCGCCCGCATCATCCACGCCCGGCGCGCTCACACCGGGATCGCTCGGCTGAACCAGGTCCGCAACAACGGGCTCCGCGCGCTCGAGGCGAATACCACGCTGGCCGACCACGACCTCATCGTGCTCCTCGACGGGGACACCATGCTCGCCGAGGATGCGCTGGAGCGTCACGCCGCGGCCTCGGCCGGGGGTGCAGAGCTCATCATCCCCTTCCGGGTCAACCTGAGCGAAGCGACCACGGACGGGCTGGGCGACGGGCCGATCACCCCGGCACAGCTTCACCAGCTCATAACCACCTCGGACGGGGCCGCCCTGCGCCGTCGGCAGCGAAGGTATAAACGACAGCTCCTCCAGCGGCGATTGCTGCCGGAGTGGACCCACGCGATAAAGCCGCACAAGCCCAAAGTCCTCGGCGGGCACCACGGCGTGAGTGTCCGGGTCCTGCGGGCGGTCAATGGGTATGACGAGCTGTACACAGGCTACGGCTACGACGACGACGATCTGACGCGACGGATCTACCGGCTGCGGCCTCGCGTTCGCGTCGCGGTGGTCGTCCGTGAGTGCCTCTCGCTGCACTTGTGGCACCCATCGCGGGCACCCCGGCGTCCGACCGACGCGCCGGGCTACGCGAGATTCAGCCGCAATGACCTGCCGACAGCCGCCCGGTTCGGGTGGTCCACACCGAGCGACCAGCCGCCAGTAGAAGTGCGGGTCATCGGCGGCGCATGATCGCTCCACGCCGTGGAACCCGATTTCAGTGTCGCCAGAGAGTAACG
This sequence comes from Planctomycetota bacterium, assembly GCA_022567535.1. Lineage (GTDB taxonomy): Bacteria > Planctomycetota > Phycisphaerae > Phycisphaerales > UBA1924 > JADFGU01. Next base: position 3,883 of record JADFGU010000062.1, read on the forward strand.
ACGCAGCTTCGCGCCGCCGGGGCGTGCAACCGGGTTATCATCGGGCGTGCCTTCGACGAAACCGGCGTTGCGGCTGGACACGCTGAGTGACTGGGCCCGCGCGCTGCGGAGCTTGGCCGAACCCGTCGCCAGCCCGTGCCTGCCCACGCGAGAATCAGAGGTCGCTCACTTTCGCGATGAAGTGGGACACACTCGGGCGGTGGATGAGCCGTTCCTGCATCATGTGTGCGACCTGCCCTCGCGGGCACCCGATTTGAAGGCGGCGCAGCCGGACGTCGCGCTGTGGTGGATGACGCTCGACGACGAGGCGAATCCCTGGCCACGATTCGATGGGCGCGGTGCCCATCTCGTCCCTCGCTCTGACTCCTGCCAGATCGAGATCTGGACCGAAACGGAGCTGAGCGCCCTCCACGCCGTCTGGACCATCGCGAGCATCCGCCACGACACGGATCTGGCCCAGCGATGTCTGGTTGCGGCCCGATGGCACGTCGCCGAGCTCCAGCCCGACAACGCGACCAATCACCCCTGGGCGATCCATGTTTTCCTTGAGCTCTGGATCCGCTCGGGCAGCCCCGAGGCCCGCCTGCACGCCGAATCGATGCTGCACAACTGCCTCGTGCAGCGGGGTCATCCGGACGTTTTCTCAGCGATCATTCTGCTGGATGCAGCCCGGACGCTCCAGGGCGGGTCAGTCCGGTGAGCCCGCCTTGGCGGTCCGAACGCCCGTGTGCTGATCGCGGATCCATCGGGCTACGTTCTCATCGTTTCGCCAGGCATCGCTGCCGCCGGCACTGCGGCGGATCGCGGCGGCGAGCAGGCCCATGAACATCGGCTGCGGGCTGAGCGGGCGACCGGTCAACTCCGGGTGGAACTGCGCCGCGATGAAGTACGGGTGCCGGATCCGCCCGTCCGCCGAATCCCCGCCCGTCGGCTGGGCCAGCTCGAGCACCTGCATGATGGGTTGCGCCGGGTGTCGCCCGGAGAAGATCAGGCCCTTGGCCTGGAAGCGGTCGACGTACTCGGGGTCGACCTCGTACCGATGTCGGAACCGCTGCCGGATCGTCTCGTTGTTCCCGTACAGGAAGTGCACGAGCGAGCCGGGCGTGACCTGCACGTCTTGCGCCCCAAGCCTCATGCTCCCGCCCAGCCCCTCGATGCGTTTCTGTCCCGGCAGTTCGCTGATGACCGGGTGCGAGCAGTTGGGATCAAGCTCGGTCGAGCCCGCGCCGGCGAGCCCGAGCACGTTGCGGGCGAACTCGATCACCGCGACCTGGAAGCCGAGACAGATGCCCAGATACGGCAGGCCATGCTCCCGGCTGTAACGCACACACGATATCTTGCCCTCAACGCCGCGCTGCCCGAAGCCGCCGGGCACGATCACCGCGTCCAACCCATCGAGTTCGTCGGCGACGTTGTGGTCGGTTATCGCCGTGGTGTCGATCCATCGCAGATCGACCCGGGCGCCGATATGGGCCGAACAGTGCTCCATCGCCTTATCGATCGAGGCGTAAGCGTCGCGCAGACCGGCGTACTTGCCCGTTATGCCCACGGTGAGTTCGTAGGTGCGTGTGGCCTGGAGCTTGTGGACGAACTGGGTCCAGCGTCGGCGGACGCGGTCCTCGTGCCCGATATCGACCCGGTCGTGAATGTCCAGGATCGAGAGCACCTCGCGGTCCAGCCCGTCCTGGCGCATGTCCTCGGGAATCGTGTAGATGCTCTCTCGATCGTGCATGGAAAAGACCCGTCGCATCGGCACGTTCGAGAACATCGCGATCTTCTGCATCGCGGTGTTGGAGACGGGATTGGTGGCCCGGCAGGCGATCAGGTGCGGCTGGATGCCCGCTTCCATCAGCCGCTTGATGCCGAGCTGGGCGGCCTTGGACTTCTGCTCGCCCAGCGCTTTGGGCTCGATGATGTAGGTCAGCGCGACGAAACAGCACGAGTTGGGCCCTTCCTCGAACGCCAGCTCGCGGACCGCCTCGATGTAGAACCCGTTCTCGTAGTCCCCCACCGTCCCGCCGATCTCGACGAAGACAACGTCGGCGGGGTTCGTGCCGTTGCCATAGACCGCCAGCTCGCGCAGGTGGCGCTTCACCTCGCCGGTGACGTGGGGAATCATCTGCACGTCGCGGCCGAGGTACTTGCCCAGGCGTTCGCGTTCGAGCACCTCGCTGAAGATCCTGCCCGAGGTCACGAAATTGCAGTTGGACAGGTTCTGGTCGAGCATCCGCTCGTACGTGCCCAGGTCCATGTCGCACTCGGTGCCGTCGTCCAGCACGAACACCTCGCCGTGCCGGTACGGGTTGAGCGTGCCCGAGTCGATGTTGAGGTAGCCCTCCATCTTGATGGGCGCGACCACGAGCCCCTTCTCCTTGAACATCTTGGCGATGCTGGAGGAGAAGATGCCCTTGCCCAGTCCGGACATGACGGTGCCGAAAACGACGACATACTTGTGGAAGCCTTTGCGGTATCCTTGGGGCATGGGGCTGTAGAACTCGGATTCGGTGGAGGAGCCCGCCGTCGAGGCCAGCATCTCGGCCGCCAGGGATTCCTCCCCGCGAGGGCGGTCCCGGTGGTCGAGGGCGTCGGGTGGGGATCGTGGCGAGTCGTGTGGGCTCGCCCCGGTGCGCGCTGGATCTGACGGATCTGGCATACCGGATCGTATCATAGGACCCGACCGACCGCCCCGTCCGCCCAGCTCCGGGAACAAACCATGATGAAACACCATCTCCATGCCGGGCCCTTCGGGCTGATCGCGCCGATTTTTGCCCTTGCCCTAGCCGCATCCCCCGCCGCCGCGCAGGTGGATTCGCGATTCGACCTCGAATCGGGCCGGAGCACCGCCAACTACCCGCCCCCGCGGCACTTCGATCACCTGCACATGCTGCTGGAGATCGACATCCCGGATATGGATGAGCCGCGGCTCACCGCCCGCGAGACGCTCACGCTGTCGTCGATCGGATCTCGGCGTTCGGAGCTGCGTCTTGATGCCGTGGGCTTGCAGGTCCGAGCCGTCGAGCGGGCGGGGGTGCCCCAGTCTTTCACCCATGACGGATCGGTGCTGCGCATCGAGCTCGACCCGCCCGTCGAAGCCGATGAACAATTCCAGATCACGATCGATTACGGGCTGGAATACCCGCTGGGCAACGGGCTCGGGCTGACATGGACAGCGGGGAACCCGGACGCCGATTCGCTCACGAACCGCGTCCCGCAGATCCACTCGCAGGGAGAGCCGCAACTGAACAGCCGGTGGTTCGCCTGCCACGATTTTCCCAACGAGAGCGCGACCACCGAGATTGTGGTCACGGTGGATCAGGCGTACCAGGCGATCGCGAACGGTCGGCTGGTGTACCGCTCGCCCAATGCCGACGGCCGCGTCACATGGCATTGGCTTCAGGACAAGCCGCACGTCTACTACCTCGTCTCGCTGGTGATCGGCCGCTTCGCGGAGATCGACATCGGTGGAGACGACTCGGCTCGACCCGGCCTGCCCATGACCGTCTTCACCCCGATCGGGACCGAGGCGCACGTCGCCATGACGTTCCGCCGCACGCCCGAAATGATCGCCTATTTCGAGGCGCTCTTCGACGAGCCGTTCCCATGGGACAAGTACCACCAGTTGATCGTGCGCAACTTCGCCGCCGGAGCCATGGAGAACACGTCCGCCACGACCTTCGCCACCTCGTTCGCCCGCACTCCTTTGGCCGTGACCGAGGGGATCATCGCCCACGAGCTGACCCACCAGTGGTTTGGCGACCTCGTCACCTGCAAGTCGTGGGAGCACCTGTGGCTGAACGAGGGGTGGGCGTCGTACGGCGAGGCGCTGTGGGCTCAGGCATCGGCCGAGCCCGGGTACGAGCGCGAGGCGTACCTCGACACCATCGCCGGGTTCCTCAGACGACAATCAGCGATGAACCGTAGCTTCGTGCCCACGTTCCCGGCAATGGCGAGCAACCTCTACCGCGACCCGCAGTTCGTCTTCATGAAACCCGACGACGTCTACTCCAAGGGCGCCCTCGTGCTGCACATGCTGCATGAACGACTCGGCGACGACATCTTCTGGCGGGGCGTGCGCACGTACCTGGACCGCTTCCAGTACCGCCAGGTCGAGACCGACGACTTCCGCCACGTGCTCGAGGAGGTGTCGGGCCGGAGCCTCCAGCAGTTCTTCGACCAATGGGTGCACCGTCCCGGGCTGCCGAGGCTGCGCGTTGACGCGGACTACGACGCCGGCGCCCTGCAGGTCGCGATCGAACAGACGCAGCTGATTGACGCGGACAACCCGGCGTACGCGTTCTCGCTGCCGATCCGCCTCGTCTTCGCAGATGGGTCTGAACAGGTGATCGCGATTGAGGTCGCAGGCCGAAGCGCGGGCGGATCGTTCCCGATGCCCGAGCCGCCGGAGCGAATCGAAGTCAACCCTGATATCACGGTCGCCGCCGCCGTGCGCACAACCTACGCGACCCCGGGAGAGCCACGATGACGATCGCCCGCAGTGCCATTCTCTCGTGCGTCGCATCGCTTGCGGTGGGCGCTTCGGCCCGCGCGTGGGTGCAGTCCGCGGTCGATCGAGTGGACTTCGACGCGGCGTCCGGCCGGAGCCTGCGCCACTTCCCGCCCGATCGAGTCGTTGATTTCGAGCACATGAAGCTGGAGTTGCGGATCGACGACATGAACGTGCCGCGGATGGAGTGCCGCCAGACGCTCTCGTTCGAGGTCATCGCCGGCCCGCTCGACACGCTCTCGCTCGACGCCAGGCTCATGGACATCACCTCGGTCGCATGGTCGCACGGGGCGCTGGAATACACCGCCGACGGGCGCACACTTGAGGTCGCGTTCGATCCGCCGCTGGCCCGGGGCGAACGGGTCGAGATCGTGACAGACTACACGGTGATCCGGCCGCCCGAGGGGCTGTACTGGACGCCGGAGTCGGACGCGTGGCCGGGGCGAGCGGCCCAGATCCACTCCCAGGGCGAGGCCGAGACCAACAGCTACTGGTTTCCCTGCCACGACTTTCCCAACGATCGTCTCTCGACCGAGATCGTAGCGACTGTTCCCGCCGAGTACATCGTCAGCTCGAATGGTCGGCTTGTTTCGCACGAGACGGTCGAGGACGGGGCGTACGAGACGTACCACTGGCTTCAGTCAAAGCCGCACGTGAACTACCTGGTCACGCTGGTCGTGGGCAAGTTCGACATCGTCGACGTGGGAACGGACGGGCTGTCGCTGCCGGTCTACGTCCCGGTCGGGCGCGGGTCGGATGTCGCGGGCACCTACGGCCGAACGCAGGACATGATCGATTTCTTCCAGGATCTGCTGGACGAGCCCTACCCGTGGGATCGGTATGCGCAGCTGGTGGTCTGGAACTTCAACTTCGGCGGGATGGAGAACACGTCGGCCACGACGATGCACGACACCGCCATCCTGTCGCACGACGCGCGCACGGATTACGACATGGAGGGGCTGATCGCCCACGAGCTGGCCCACCAGTGGTTCGGCGATTTCATCACGTGCAAGTCGTGGGAGCATATCTGGCTCAACGAGGGCTTCGCGACGTACCTGACCGCGCTCTGGTTCGAGCATCGCGACGGGCCGGCGGGGTATCAGGCGGCCATCCGCGGCAACTTCGACGCCGAGATCGGCCGCGACCGCGGGGTGGCGCCGTTCCAGCCGGGCATGGTCAGCAACGTGTACGACGCGCCCATGGACGCGTTCTTCAAGGCGGCCAATCCCTATTCCAAGGGGGCCGCCATCCTCCACATGCTCCGCCGGCGGCTGGGCGACGAGGTGTTCTTCAACTGCCTGGCTGCCTACGTGGATCAGTACCAGTTGCAGACGGTCGAGACTTCGGACTTCCGCAAGGTCGTGCAAGAGGTGTCCGGGGAGAGCCTCGAGCGGTTCTTCACGCAGTGGTGCTCGCGGCCGGGCCTGCCGAGGGTCGAGGTCGATCTCGACTGGGACGAATCGGCGCGTGAGCTGGTCGTGACGCTCGAGCAGACGCAGCAGATCGACGGCTACAACCCCGCGTACGCGTTCACGGTGCCGCTTCGGATCGAGCAGTCCGACGGGCGCGCCGGCTTGGTCGAGGTCTCGATGGACGCCAGGCACGCGTCCATCCGGATCCCACTGGATACCGAGCCGGACCTCGTCGCCGTCGATCCTGAGATGAACGTGCTCGCGGAATGGACCGTCAACCAGCCGGCGGACCGATGGATCGCGCAGCTGGATCGGGGCCCCACCCTTGCCGCACGGATCCAGGCGGCCCGCGCGCTGGCGACGAGAGTCTTCGTGGGGACGCAGCCGACGTTGACGCAAGTCCCACCAAAGAGTTTTCGTTCGACGATGGCTGTCTTCAATCCCTCCTTGACCAATCGGGCGGCCAGCGACGGTCCGGATTGACCCGTGCCGATAACAATCGCGTCATAGTTTTTCGGCATCGATATTGCTCCTGCGCGTTGCAACCTCGCCGGTGTACTTGTCTGTGACTTCGAGGTCGGAATTGGGACTGGCCGGCGCCCCGGCTAGGAAATACGGATAGGAGTCTCTCAGCATGACGCGTTCCTAGACCAGTTTGCTCTTCTCTTTGATCTCGTGGTTCAGAATGCGGTCGTTTTCCGAGTAATCCACGAGCGCGTCGATAACGTGAACGCCGGGCGTGTTGTGGCACTCTTCCAGTTGGGGCAGCAGTTGTGCGGCGCTTTCACTGCGATGTCCATGAGCACCGTAGCTATCGGCGTACTT
>JADFGU010000063.1 GCA_022567535.1 Planctomycetota bacterium
TCCCGGTATCGACGAAGACGCAGGTCAACCGGTCGCCGATCGCCTGGTGAATCAGCACCGCCGCCACCGAGCTGTCGACCCCGCCGGACAGCCCGCAGATCACCCGCGCGTCGCCCACGCGCCGGTGGATCCGCTCGCAGGCGGATTCGGCGAAATCGGCCATCCGCCACGTGCTGGCGCACCCGCAGATCTCGAACAGGAAGTTCTGGAGGATTTCGCCGCCGTGCGGCGTGTGCGTGACCTCCGGATGAAACTGAACACCGTAGAAACGCCGTCCGTTCCGCGTCGATCGCACGCCGCCCATGGGACAGGTCGGCGTTGACGCCAGCACCTGCAGCCCCGCCTCATCGGTGTTGCTGATCTGGTCCCCGTGCGACATCCAGACGGTCGTGCGCTCGGGGATCGCGCCGAACAGGTCGCTGCTGTCCGCGATCTGAAGGTTCGCTCGCCCGTACTCGCGGTGGTCGGCCCGAACGATGTCCGCCCCCAGCATCTGACACGCAAGCTGCATCCCGTAGCAGATTCCCAGCACCGGCACGCCCAGGTCCAGCACGCCCGGGTCAAAACGAGGGGCGCCCTGGTCGTACACGCTGGCCGGACCGCCCGACAGAATGATCCCCTTCGGGTTCAGATTGGCGATCTCCGAGGCCGGCAGCGCCGGATCGACCAGCACGGAGAAGACCCCCGCCTCGCGAACCCGCCGGGCAATGAGCTGGGCGGTCTGCGAGCCGAAGTCCAGAATCAGGATGACCTGTTCCTGCTGAGATTCGATCATGAATGGCTTCACCCCGCCCGAAATTGGAAAACCTCTGGTCTGTGAGGGGAATCGTGATTATATGCGCCGCAGCCGGGCGGGTCGATCAGTCCTTCGGCGTGTTCTTCATGCCGCGGCCCCTCGGGGCCGGATCATTCCTACGATATCAACCGTGACCGGTCGAGTGATTTTTTTGATCCTGCTGACGGGCGGTATGTCGGGGTGCGCCTCGCCCCCCAAGGGGTTCGATTCCCCGGTGCCGGCCTACCGAATGGACGCTGCTGTGGACGCCGCACGAGAGGGCGACCGCTCCGCGATTCCGGACCTGATCGGCCTGCTCGACAGCGACGACTCGCTGGTGCGTATGGTGGCGATCCGGTCGCTGGAGCGACTGACCGGGCAGACACTCGGCTACGATCACGCCGCCCCGGAGTGGCGTCGCGACGAGGCCGTCGAACGCTGGGTCGCCTGGGCGTCGGCCCAATCCGAGGCTGGCGCCAGACGATCACCTGATGCAGCGGCGGCGGAACCGGCTCGCTCAGGAGCACCTTCAAGGCGATGACCGACATCCCGCCCATCAGCGTTCAGCTCCTCAGCGACCCCAAGTATCTGTGCGGGGTTCGAGAGTTGGTCGCCGCGGTCGCCGGGCGCCTCGGGTTCTCGGAGGAGGAATGCGGGCAGATCAAGCTCGCGGTTGACGAGGCCTTGTGCAACATCGTCCGCCACGGCTACCAGAGGAGGAAGGACGGACAGATCTGGATCAGCCTGAGCCCGATCTGCAACGGCCAGGACGTGACCCAGCTCCGCATCGTCATCGAGGACGAAGCCCGGCAGGTCGATCCCGGGACCATCAAAGGGCGCGACCTGGCCGACATCCGGCCGGGCGGGCTCGGCGTGCACATCATCCGTGAAATCATGGACGAGGTGGTGTACGAGAAGCGCGAGCCGACGGGCATGCGTCTCACCCTCGTGAAGACCCGATGCTCCTGCCCGGCCTCGAAGCCGTAGCATTCACCGCGGAACAAGAGACGCATGGAACACGACTATCTGATCTCGACAAGGACTGAGCTTTCCGGAGCCGCCACGGTGGTCTCGCCCTCGGGAGACATCGACCTGGGTCGCTCTCCCACGCTGCGAGCGCACCTGAAGCAGGTGCAGAGCAAGAAACCGCCGCGATTGATCGTGGATCTCGGGCTCGTCGAGTACATGGACAGCTCGGGCGTGGCCACGCTGGTCGAAGCGCTCCAGACCGCCCGCAAGCAGCAGGCGTCCATGGTGCTGTGCAACATGCAGGACAAGGTCCGGTCGATCTTCGAGATCGCTCGACTCGACACCGTGTTTCAGATCGTGCCCGATGTCAAGACCGCACTGGAACTCTAACTGACGAGCCCCCATGATGCCCAGCGGCAAGCCGCGCGGCACAGAGTCGCCTCATGAGCGGGTTTCTCCGTTTGTCGCGCCCTTCGAGAGCATCGGAGGCCGAGTTCTCGGCATGCTGGACCAGATCGGTGCGGCGACGCTGCTGTTCGTGGACGCGTCGATGTGGGTCGTGCGCGCGGTCTGCTCGCGCCGCGTCCGCATCGGGCGCGCCGGCATCGTCTCGCAGATCGTCCGCGTCGGCGTGCGGTCCATCTTCATCATCACGCTGGTTTCGGGGAGCGTCGGACTCATCCTGGCGCTGCAGATGGCCCCGCCGCTTGAGGCTCTCGGTCAGAAGGACAAGATCGCGAACATCATCGGCGTCGCGATCTTCCGCGAGCTGGGCCCGCTGATCGCGGCGATCGTTCTGACCGGTTTCGCCGGCGCGGCAATCGCCGCTGAGATCGGGACCATGGTCGTCGGCGAGGAGGTCGAGGCTCTTCAGGCACACGCCCTCAACCCCGTGCGGTTTCTGGTTGTTCCGCGTGTGATCGCGACGATCGTGAGCATGGCGGCGCTGTCAGTGGTATCAACGCTCGCCGGCGTCATATCAGCCCTGCTCGTCTCCATGCTCGCCCTGGGCATCCCGTTCACGACGTTCACGAACAATCTGCTGGTGCAGGTCAAGCCCGTTGACTTCATGACCGGGTGGGCCAAGTCGCTCGTGTTCGGCACGCTCATCGGCGTCATCGCGTGCAGCAACGGACTGCGGGTCACCGGCGGGGCGGCTGGGGTCGGCCAGGCGACCACGCGCACCGTTGTCCAGAGCATCGTCGCCATCGTCATCGCCGACCTGGTCTTCACGACCATCTTCTACGCGCTCGATCTCGTCTAGCGTCGGTATCGCAGCGGTTGCTCAACCAGCCCGTAGGCCTCTCGCAACGCGGTCATGCCCAGCAGACCGGCCAGGGTCAACAGCCCGATGATCAGTGTCGCGCCGACCTCCGCCTGGCCGACGAACCACCCGCACGCGTACAGGGCGAACCAGAGCGATCCGTACCGACCGATCTTCTCGGCGGCACGGGCACCGCGACCATACTGAGCAAGCTTGCGCCACACGAACAGCCCGTACGCGAGGACGAGCGTTCCCTCGACCGCGCCCGTCCAGGGGCTGACCCATTCCGGCCACAGCGACGTCAGTCCGTTCCGCCAGCCGATGTACAGAATCAAGCCCGTCCAGAATACCCATCCGAGCAAGGCCGCAACAACCGCACGGCGGCTGATCGGGGGCGTTTTGCCCGACACGACGTGCACGAGGGCAGCCACGACCAGCGAATGGGTCAGCACCAGCACCACCGGCCAGACAAACACCAGCCGCACGTTCGGGATCACCATGTGCCCGGCATAGATGAGCCCGAGGAGGAGGAGCCCGATCGCGGGGATGAACTTGCCCGCGGCGTTGAACGCTATGATCGCGGTGGCGATCAGCAGCGAGAGAAGCACGCCGCCGGTCCCGAACACTGTCGCGCCCAGTACCGCCGCCACCAGCGACCCGGCGACCAGGAACAGCGCGGTGTCTTTCGTCACCTGCCCGGAGGCCAGCGGGCGGTTCGGGTGCAGGGCACGATCCCGGCGTTGATCGAGAATGTCGTTGAGGCCGGCTCCGAATGCGAACAGGCCAAGAGCGGCCACCGTCCCGCCCGCCAGCAGCAGCCAGAGCCTGCCCTGCTCGACTTCCATCGGTCCGTGCTCGGCGTCGTGAACACGGGTCCACAAGATGACCAGCCAGACGTTGGCCACCGCGGCGAACGCGCTCGACACGCGCGTCAGATGAAGTACCGGGGCGAGTCGGAGCAGCAGGCGACGCATGAGCGGGCATGGTACGCGCCGGGAAACGGCGATCCGGACGCTCTACGATGCTTGGCCATGCCTGACCCATCAACATCTGCAACCTCCCCGGGCGACCAATTGCGCGTGGCGATTGTGGTCAGCCGGTACAACGCCTCGATCACCGATCGCCTGCTCGAAGGGGCGATCGACGAGTATGTCGGTCGAGGCGGCGTCCGCGAGGAACTGGTCGTGCTCGAGGCGCCGGGGGCGTTCGAGCTGCCCGTCATATGCCGCACCGCCGCCCGGTCCGGGCGGTTCGACGCCGTGGTGGCATTGGGCTGCCTTATCCGTGGGCAGACCATGCACGACCAGCACATCGCCCAGGCGGTGGCCGGCGGGCTGATCGAGGTCTCGAACCAGACGGGGATCCCGGTCGCGTTCGGCGTGCTGACCGTGGAGACGCCCCATCAGGCCGCCGCACGCGCCGGAGGAGCCAAGGGCAACAAGGGGGCCGCCGCGATGGCCGCCGCGATCGAATCCGCCTCGGTCATCCGCGCGTTCGAGCAGAATCCCGACTGTGCGGAGTACCGCGTTCGCACGCCGGTTGCGGACAAGGCGCACGCGGCGCTGGGAGAGCCGTGATGGCCTCGCCACGGGACATCCGCAGACTCGCCTTTCAGGCGCTCTACCAGCTCGACCTGACCGACGGCACGGATCCTCAGGCCGCCCGCCTCTCGATCGAACAGTCCGCTGAGTGGACCGCCGATGATCTTGACCGGGCGCTGGCGCTGGCGGTCGCGGCCTTTGACAGCCGCCACGACTCCGACCAGCGCATGACGGAGCTCGCCCCGGACTGGCCCACGCATCGCCAGGCCGCGGTCGACCGCGCCATCCTGCGACTGGCGTACTACGAGATGATGTCCGGACAGACCCCGCCCAAGGTCGTCGTCAACGAGGCCGTCGAACTCGCAAAGCGATTCAGCACCGAGCGCTCGCCCTCGTTCGTCAACGCGCTGCTCGACAAGGTGCTCAAGGACGTGCTGGCAGCCGCGATTCCATCGGGTGAGCAACACCCCGCGCCCGAGCTGTGACCACGGGGTCCGATTCACACGAATGGCACTGATCAAGTCCGCATTCTCGCGATTCCGCACCGGCCTCGGTCGCACTCGCAAAGGGTTCGTCTTCGGTCTGCGGTCACTGCTCCTCGGGCGTGCGATCAACGATGAGCTGATCCGCGACATCGAGCGATTGCTCATTCAGGGGGACGTTGGTGTTCGAACCACCGCTCGGCTCATCGACGGCATCAAGGCCGACCATCGCGACGGCAAGCTCTCCCGTGGCGAGGACGTTCTCGAATACCTCAAGCGCGAACTCAAGGCGCTGTGGCCGAACGACGACCGCGAGCTGCGCCTGGCCGAGGAAGGGCCGACCGTGATCCTGGTCACCGGCGTCAATGGGGCCGGCAAGACGACAAGCATCGCCAAGCTGTGCGCGGTGCTGCAAGGGCAGGGCAGGTCGGTCATGCTGGGCGCGTGCGACACGTTTCGAGCCGGCGCGGTGCGCCAGCTCGAAGTCTGGGCCGACCGGCTCGGGGTCGAGATCGTCAAGGGGCAGCAGGGTGGTGATCCCGCAGCCGTCGCGTTCGACGCCTGTCAGGCCGCCATGTCGCGCCGCATCGACGTGCTGATCCTGGACACAGCGGGACGTTTGCACACGCAGGATCCACTCATGCGGCAGCTCTCCAAGATCCGCTCTGTCGTCGCCAGGCAGATCGAGGGCGCGCCGCACGAAACACTGCTCGTGCTCGACGCCACCGCGGGCCAGAACGCACTCCGCCAGGCCCAGCAATTCTCAGACGCCGCCGAGGTCACCGGCATCTTCCTCGCCAAGCTCGACGGGACAGCCCGCGGCGGGATCGTCATCGCGATCAAGGAAGCGACCAGTATCCCCGTCAAGTTCGTCGGGCTCGGGGAGACCACCGACGACATCGAGCCGTTCGACCCCGACGCGTTTGTCGAAGCCCTCTTCGCCGAGGGCGACTGATTTAGAGCAGCTTCGATCAACGCGTCCACATCTGACCGGACGCCGAGTCTGAGTCCGCGAAGGCTCGGATACTTCCGATGACGAGCGATCCGAGCCTTCGCCCGCAGCGGGCTCAGACTCGGCGTCCTGCACGCAACTCGACAGTCCGCGTTGTCTGTGATCGCGCTACTCGGTCTCGGCCTGGAGGGGTCCTTGCGTGTTCGGCGTGCGCCCCTGGTACGACACAGGCGGCGGACGCGACTGACGCCATCGCGCATCCCTGGTGATCAGACCCACGGCCTCGATGCCCACCCGACTCGCATCCATCTCCGCCGACTCGTCGGGCGGTGGCGCCGGCGTGTGGTCCGTGTCGGCCTCCTGCTGAAGCACGTGCAGCGTCTGCGTCGGAAACGCGAACTGCACGCCGAGGCGTTCGGCCAGACGCAGGATGTCAAGAAACAGCCGGTGCCGTTCCCGAAGCTCCGTCCCCCAGTCCGCGCACTGGTGAAACGCGTACACGAGCACGTCCAGGCTCGACGGGCCAAACCGGTTGAACCAGACGTGGTAGTAGTCCTTGCGCGTGTACGGATGGATCCGGATCAGCTCCCGGATTCCCTCGCAGAACGCCTCGATCTTCTCGGGCGGCGTGTCATAGGTGAGCCCGAGGTGCATGTTGACGCGCCGGAATCGCCGCCGACCGTAGTTGTCCACCGTGGCCCGAACCAGCGTCGAGTTGGGCACGCTCACCAGCGAGTTATAAAACGTCCGGATCCGCGTGGAGCGAAACCCGAGCTCCTCGACCGTCCCCTCGACATCGCCGATCACGACCCAGTCGCCGACCTCGAACGGCCGATCAACCACCACCGCGACCGACCCGAAAAAGTTCTCAATCGTGTCCTTGGCAGCGAACGCGAACGCAAGGCCGCCGATCCCAAGCCCCGTCAGCAGAGGCAGGATCTCGATCCGGAACGCGTCGGCGATGTAGATCAGACCGACGGCGAAGATGAGCACCTTGGCGGTCTTCCGGACCAGCGGGACGAGCAGGTCGTCGAACTTGGTCGCCGTTGCCGCCGCCTTGCTCGCCAGGAACTCCCCGAGCAGGTCTGTGACCCGGAATGCCGCCCAGACGGTCGAGAGCATCAGGAACACGCGGACCGCGGCCAGCACAAACACCAACGCACGTGGCGGAAGCCCGAGCAGCCGCACGGTCCAGTAGAACAGCAATGCGGAGGCGAACAGCCCGAACGGCCGAACCGCCTTCTTCAGCAGCAGTCTGTTGGCCTCCCGGCCCCGCCGTTGCATGATCCGCCGCCACGTCCGCCGAATCGCAAACCGCACCGAGTAGTCCAGCACGATCCCGGCGAAGATGAACACCACCAGCCCGAGCCACTGCCAGTATTCCACCCCGAGCGCTGCACTGTTGCGAAGCGGCGCCGGCATCCAGCTGCGGATGACCCGGTCCGGGGTGAGCGCGATGGTCGCGCTGCCGATCTCCGCCTCCAGCTCGCCCACGAGACGGCGGAACTCGGCCAGCCCCTCGATGGTGTCCTTGTCGAATCGCCATTCCCCGGCTTCATCTCTCGCCAGGGCGAGCAGACCGTTCGGCGCCGCACTGCGCACAGGCTCATACCCGTCCAGCGCGTGCATCCACCGGCTCTCATTCGGAAACAACTGATAGCGGTCCAGGCTTCGGGCGTTCGGTTCGGACAGATCCGGTACGAAGTGGATTCGGGCTCGGACCGCCCCGATCCGATTCACGATTTCCTGAAGATCCGTGGCCAGCGCGCGCCCGCTCTCGGGCTCGAGTCCCGACAGATCGAAGCACTCGGCCGCCTCGTCCAGGGCTCGCAATCGCTCGCTGCTGGGTAGGCCTTCGTTCTGCGCCCGATTCATCGCGTCGAAATACGTCGTCAGCGTGGAGCGCGGGCTGTCGAATCGCTCATCGGGCGCTGCGGGCGCCACGACCTGCTGGTTTTCCTGCCCACCCGAGGCCGGCGCGTCAGGGGGTTGGGCACGCGCGATCCCCGCCGGTCCGCAGAGCAGCGCGACCGCTGCAAAGATCTCCAAGATCGTTCTGAATCGCACCTTTGTCATGCCGGATGGTAAGCTCATCATTCCATTGGCGTCATGGGTCGGATCGGAGCGGACGGAACTCTCGAACCGCGCAAATAGGAAACGTTGCCACGGCTGTGTCCGCACGCCGGGGCCGACTCGACCCACAGCTTACCTGATCCGCAGCAGCTCTCGGTAGCTCGGCAGCGGCCACAGATCGTCCGCCACACGCGTCTCCAGCTCGTCCGCCAGCTCGCGGACATCGCTCATGGCGGGGATCGTTTTGCGCTCGATGTGGTCCGCGAAAACGAACGGGTCTTCGTGCTCGTACGCGATGACCTGCTCGAGCACGCTTACCGCCGAGCGGAATCGCGACGTCAGCTCGACGAAATCCTCGAGCACGTTCCTGGCATCACCGGGATCGACGTCGGCGGCCTCGGTGGCGCCGACGACCTCGGCCAGTTCAATCTGATTCCGCCGGGCCGCGGGCAGGATCTGCGTTCGCGCGATCGCCGCCATCGTCTCCGCCTCGATGATGAGCTGCTTGACGTACTTCTCCATGAAGATCGTCGAACGACTCTCAAGCTCGGCTCG
This sequence comes from Planctomycetota bacterium, assembly GCA_022567535.1. Lineage (GTDB taxonomy): Bacteria > Planctomycetota > Phycisphaerae > Phycisphaerales > UBA1924 > JADFGU01. The sequence goes on from JADFGU010000063.1 coordinate 8,612, forward strand.
ATTCAAGACGCTGTGGCGTGTGAACAGGCCGACCACGCGCTCCGAACGGAGCACGGGGAACGACTCCACCGAGTTCTTGAGCTCCGGCAGCCCGCGGCGCTTCGCCTCCTCGCGCCATTGGTCGCTGTAGTTGTCGCCGTTGAAGATGACCCGCTTGTGCTCGGCGATCGTCTTCTGGAGCACGTCCTGCACGGCGTCTTCCATCGAGACGGCGTTCGCCAGGCGCGACTCCAGCTCGCCGGCCATGTAATCCAGCGAGTCCGCGACGATCGTGTTGATCACGGTCGCGGGCCACGCGATCGACGCGCTCGAGCCCACCGCGCGGAACTCGAACTTGGCGCCCGTGAACGCGAACGGGCTCGTCCGATTCCGGTCGCCGGAATGACGCGGAATCTGCGGCAGCGTCGTGGCGCCCAGATCGAGCTTCCCTCCCTTGAGCGTCTTGGTCGGCGCGCCGTTCTCGAACTGCTCGATGATGTCCGTCAGCATGTCACCCAGAAAGACCGAGATGATCGAAGGCGGAGCCTCGTTGGCGCCAAGCCGGTAGTCATTCCCGGACGAGGCGATCGAGGCCCGCAGCAAGTCCGCGTTCAGATCCACCGCGCGGATCACCGCGCACAGGAACACGAGGAACTGCATATTCGAGTGCGTCTCGTCCTGCGGGTCCAGCAGGTTTACGCCCGTGTCGGTCGCGATCGACCAGTTGAGATGCTTGCCCGAGCCATTGATGCCGGCGAACGGCTTCTCGTGCAGGATGCACTGCAGCCCGTAGCGCGGGGCAACGCGCTTGAGCGCCTCCATCACGATCATCTGATGATCGCAGGCGATGTTGGCCTGCTCGAAGTGCGCCGCCAGCTCGAACTGCATCGGCGCCACCTCGTTGTGCCGCGTCTGCACCGGCACCCCGAGCCGGGACAGCTCCTGCTCGGTCTCGGCCATGAACTCCAGCACCCGGGCCGGGATCGACCCGAAATAGTGGTCCTCCAGCTGCTGACCCTTGGGCGGGCGGGTGCCGAAGAGGGTCCGGTCGCACGTCGCCAGATCGGATCGCTCGAAGTAGAGATCCTGATCGACCAGGAAGTACTCCTGTTCCGCGCCCACGGTCGAGCCGACGCGCGCCACCCCGGCGTCGGTGCCGAAAAGTCCAAGCACGCGCAACGCCTGCTTCGACAGCGCATCGATCGAGCGCAGCAGCGGCGTCTTCTGGTCCAGCGCTTCACCGGTCCAGGACACGAACGCAGTGGGAATCGAGAGCGTGACGTTGTTGGCGCCGCGGTTGAGGAACACCGGGCTCGTGCAGTCCCACGCGGTGTAGCCCCTGGCCTCGAAAGTCGCCCGCAGTCCGCCCGACGGAAAGCTCGACGCGTCCGGCTCGCCCTGCACGAGCGCCGAACCGGAGAATTCGCTCAACGCACCGCCCCGGCCGTCCGGCACGATGAAACTGTCGTGCTTCTCCGCGGTCTGACCCGTCAGCGGCTGGAACCAGTGCGTGTAGTGAGTGGCGCCGCGCTCGACGGCCCAGTCCTTGATGGCCGACGCGACAACATCCGCCACCGCCTGATCGAGCGGATCGCCCTGGTTGATCGTCCGCAGCAGACGACGGTAGATGTCCTTGGGCAGCCGCTGCTGCATCACTCGGAGCGAGAACACGTCGGAGCCAAAGGTCTCTTCCACGGTGGCCTCCCAGTGGGTGGTCGGGTGCGTGCCATTCGAGGGACCGCGCTCGTGGAGAACGGCAGGGGAGCGGGCGGGACGCGTCGCGGTGGTCATGCTCGGTATTCCTTCGATCCGGGGTTGGGTCGATCAGACACCCGCATCTTTGCAGCCCGGCGACATCCCGCAAGTGTCATGGCCGGAATTGTTGACAACTCTGCGAGAAATCACCGATCCGTGGCCCCGTCGAGCCCTGCGGCGAGCTGGGTGACGAACGCCCCAGCCGCTGCCACCGGGTCATCGGCGTCGGCCATG
>JADFGU010000064.1:0-7237 GCA_022567535.1 Planctomycetota bacterium
GAGCACCGCCGTCAGCATCGGCGGCGACGCGATCATCGGCTCCACCTATGCGGAGATGGTCCCGCAGAACGTGCGCGCGATGGTGCGCGAGGCCTCGCCATAGCCGGTATGGCGGATGGCTTCCCAGACGTCCGCCACGGGGCGGAACCGCTGGGCCACGTCCCCGTTCTCGGAATTCACCAGCTCAGCGGCGTCTGCTTTACTGGCGCCGGCGGAAACGAAGTCCGCGCCCACGTAGTTGCCGAAGAGTTCGCACAGGATGTCTGGTTTCTGCGCCTCCCAGTCCTTCTGCTTGATCATGTGCTCGTGGGTATCGCAGATTTCGATGGCGTCGATCACGTCTTTAAGTTCCGTGGCCATATCCCCCCCCCTCTCTCACCAAGCCGAATTTCCGGAAAAGTATAACTGCGGTATCTGCGTATGGAACGGAAATTTTCAATCTGACCTCGGCCGGGACCAGCCCGGCCAGCTCGCGCAGCTCGTCCTCGATGCGTTCGGCCGCCGAGTCGCTCTCGGCAGCGACGAAGATCGTGTCGTCGCCGGCCAGCGTCCCGATCACGCCCGTCGGCGGCGAGCGGTCCAGCTCGAACGCGACGTACTGCGCTCGGCCCGGCCCGGTCTTGATGACCACCGTCGCCGCACCGCGCTCGATGGACAGCGCCAGGGAGCGCAGGGCCCGGCCCAGTGTCCGCTCGCCGTTCTGAGGCCGATCCTGCCCCGGCAGCAGGTACCCGGTCGGCCCCTTGGCCACGCCCAGCTCGCGCAGATCGCGCGACAGCGTCGCTTGGGCGACCTGGATCCCCTCAGCGGCGAGCAGCTCCTGGAGCGATTCCTGGCGACGGACGCTGCCCGAGGCGATGTGGTCCAGGATCCTCTGCTGTCGGCGGGCCCGTTCGGTCATAGACTGATTATTCACTCAATGAATAATCATGTCAAGCCGCCAGGGACCAGGATCCGTGTGAATCCGGTAATATACCCGTTCGTGGTCAAGAACTAAGGAGTCCCGCTGTGCATCCATCCCCCGAGGTCGTCCAGATCGGCAAGAAGATACGCGAACTGCGTGAGCAGCTCACCAAGGCCCGCCGGGCGGCTGAGCCCGAGCCCGTCGCCGACTACACCTTCACCTCGCCGGACGGCGACCCGGTGACGCTGGCGTCGCTGTTCGGCTCCGGGCCCGACCTGCTGGTGGTACACAACATGGGCAGGTCGTGCCCCTACTGCACGCTCTGGGCCGACGGGTTCGTGGGCTTCGCCGGCCACCTGGCCGACCGGGCCCGCTTCGTGCTCTCAAGCCCGGACCAGCCGGCGGAGCTCAAGGAGTTCGCGCAGTCAAGAGGCTGGAACTACCCGGTCGTCTCGCACGCGGGCACGACCTTCGCCAAGGACATGGGCTTCGAGCCCGAGCCGGGCAAGTTCATGCCCGGCGTCTCCGCCTTCCGCAAAAACGACGACGGCACGATCGTGCGCACGGGCGCGGACCAGTTCGGCCCGGGCGACGACTACTGCTCGGTCTGGGGCCTGTTCGACCTGTTCCAGGACGGCGCCGAAGGCTGGGAGCCCAAGTACGCTTATGCATAGACGATCGCCACGCTGATAAGGACATCCGAGTCATCCGGCGCGTGACGCCGAGTCTGAGTCCGCGAAGGCTCGGATACCCGCGTCCCCTCGAAAAGTCGTGTCCAACCCGGAATCCGAGGGTTCGCGGACTCACCCTCGGCGTCTATCTTGCGCGGGCGACTTTCTGAGTATCAAGTCATTCGCAGTCAAGCGGCGTCTTACCCGATGCGCTCACACCCGCCCATGTACGGCCGAAGCACGTTGGGCACGGTCACGCTCCCGTCCTGGTTCTGGTACATCTCGAGGATCGGGATCATCAGCCGCGGGCTGGCGGCCACCGTGTTGTTGAGCGAGTGGCAGAACGTGGTCTCGCCCCTGCCCTGCTCGCCTCCCGGGCGGCAGCGCATGTTCAGGCGTCGGCACTGGAAGTCGTAGAGTCGGCTGGCCGAGTGCGTCTCGCCGTACGCGCCGCGCGGCAGCCCGTCCTCGCCCGCGGGGCCTCGGCTCGGCATCCATGATTCCAGGTCGATCATGTCCGCGTTCTTGACGCCCAGGTCGCCCGTGCAGCACTGCAGCAGCCGGTGCGGGAGTTCAAGGCTCCGCACGAACTGCTCGACCATGCCGATCATCTCCGTGTGCCAGCGCCGGCTCTCGCCCTCGTCAGCACGGCAGATCACCACCTGCTCCACCTTGTCGAACTGATGGATGCGGTACAGCCCCGCGGTGTCCTTGCCCCCAGCCCCGGCCTCGCGCCGGAAGCACGTGCTCACCGTGCAGAGTTTCAGCGGCAGGTCGGCCTCGTCGAGGATCTCACCCGCATACATCCCCATCAGCGAGACCTCGCCCGTGCCCGTCAGGAACAAGGTAGGACAGCTCTCCGAGCTGTCACTCTTGGTGGGATAGCTCTCCGAGCTGTCGCTCTCGGTGGGATAGCTCTCCGAGCTGTCATCTGAGATTGCAACAACATCAGCATCCACCCGCGCCGACTCATCAATCATGTACGCCTGCTCGCGCCCCGACGGCAAGAACCCCGTCCCCACCATCGCCTCCTCGCGCACCAGCACGGGGACGGTGATCTGGGTGAAGCCGCGCTCAGCGACAAAGTCCATCGCGTAGCGGAGGATTGCCTGGTGCAGCCTCGCCCCGTCCCCGACCAGCAGGTAGCTGCGCGAGCCCGCGAGCCTGACGCCCCGTTCGAGGTCGACCAGCCCCAGGTTCCGGGCCAGCTCCATGTGCGACCTGGGGTCGAACCCCTTGTTCTCGCGGAAGCTCTTGGCGGTGTCGAACCAGTCCGGGTTCCATCGGCTCAGCTCGACGTTGTCGTCGCTGGTCTTGCCGACGGGCACGTCCGGGTCGGGCGGCAGCGGGACCGCCAGCAGCAGCGCGTTGAACTCCGGCTCGATGCCGCCGAGGCGCTGGTCGAGCTCGCGGACCCGATCCTTGAGCGCAGCGGGGGCTGCCTTGAGCTGGGCGATCTCGGCTTCAAGGCCCGCCCGCTCCTCGCCGTGCGCTTTCTTGAGCCGGCCGGTGAGCGTGCCGATGCGCGGGCCGACCTCCTTGGCCAGCGCGTTCTGGCCTGCCCGCGCCTCCTGCTGCTCGTGCCGGAGCGTGCGCCGCTGCTCGTCCAGCGTGAGGAGGCGGTCGATGTCGACAGAGATGCCCTTGCTGGCGCACCCGTCCTTGAATCGCTGCGGGTCGTCTCGGAGAGATCTGAGATCGATCATCGGCGTGAAGTGTAGCCGAGGCGGCTGAAACCGGGACCACACGGGCCGCTACACTACAATTCAACGAGGGATCTATGCCCGATCTTGTGCTCAAACCGAACGGATGGCAGGGTCGCGTGGTGCGTCTGACCGACCAGCCGGTGACGATCGGTCGCCACCCGGACAACACCATCCGCATCAAGGACGACCGGGCCAGCCGATTCCACTGCGTGATCGAGGACGACGGCCACGGCCGCCACGTGGTGCGGGACCTGGAATCGCGCAACGGCACGAAAGTCAACAGCATCCGGATCGACCGGGTCTTTCTCGAGGAGGGCGACCTGCTGCGGATCGGAACCCACGAGTTCGTCATCCACGAGGTACAGCAGAAGGAGTCGCCCAAGGCCAGGGGCAAGTCGTCGTCGTCCAACGCGAAGAAGAAGCCCGCGTGGGAAAAGGATCTCGAAGAGTTGCTCGACACGCTCCCGCCCCACGGCGAGGTCGAGCGGGACATCACGCTGATCAACGCCAGCGGCCGGGATTCGATCGCGCTCGAGGGCGACGGGCTGGGCCCTCGGGCGTTGACGCTGCTGCACCAGATCGCCTCCAAGTGCCGGGCCACCGACATCCACATCGAGCCCAAGACCGAGTCGTACAACGTGCGCATGCGCGTGGACGGCCAGATGGTGCCCATCGTCGAGATCGAAACCGAGGCGGGAGCGCTGGTCATGGGCCTGGTGAAGACCGCGTGCGCGGTCGCCAAGGTGGCACGCGACGCGGTCGTGGACGGGCACTACTCGATCAGGTTCCCCGATCGGCGTGTCGAGATACGCGCCAGCTTCACGCCCGCGATGCAGGGGTCCAAGCTCGTGCTCCGGCTGCTCGACCGGCGGACCAGCCCGCATTCGATCGACGATCTCGGCCTGGCGCCCTACATGCGCAAACGCGTCCAGCGGATTGTCGAGCAGGATCACGGGCTGCTGCTGGTGTGCGGGCCCACCGGATCGGGCAAGACCACGACCCTCTACAACTGCCTGCGCGAGATCGACCGCGAAGCCAAAAACGTCGTCACCATCGAGGACCCCGTCGAATACACCATCGAGGGCGTGACGCAGATCCCCATCGACGAGGTCAAGGGCAACACGTTCGGCACGCTCCTGCGCTCGGTATTGCGCCAGGATCCGGACGTGATCCTCGTGGGCGAGATCCGCGATCAGGAGACAGCCAGGACCGCGACCCGGGCCGCGATGACCGGCCACGTCGTGCTCACGACCGTGCACGCCAAGGACTCGATCTCATCCGTCTTTCGCCTCCTGGACCTGGGTATCGAGCCGTACCTCGTCGCCAACTCGCTGGACATGGTGCTCGCACAGAGGCTGGTGCGGGTGTTGTGCCAGACGTGCCGGCGGTCGGTGCCGATCCCGCCCAGCGCCGTGACGCGGCTGGGACGGTTTCTGGGCGGCAAGACCAGCTCCTACGTGCCGACCGGGTGCAACAAGTGCCTGCGGACGGGGTACCGCGGTCGCCGGGCGATCTTCGAGCTGCTCGATGTCAACGATGAGCTGCGCGACGTGATCCTGACCCAGCCGTCGATCCAGGCCATGAAGCGCGTGATCGAGGCCGGCCTGTTCACAACCCTGGCGCAGTCGGGGTGGAAGCTGGTGGCGCAGGGCGAGACGTCGCTGGAAGAGATCGACCGCGTGGCCGGGCAGGGGTAGCGCGGCTTCAATCAACGCGTTCGCGTCCGCACCTGATCCGGCGCCCAGACCAATGACGAGCCCTTCGCGCGAGCGAAGAGTGTTGTGAAACCGACACGCCCAACACTCTGTGCTCGCGCCCAGGGCTCGTTCACGACGGACGCCGAGTCTGAGCCCGGACGCCGAGTCTGAGTCCGCCGCGGGCGAAGGCTCGGATCACGCACGAATAGAGGTCATCGGAACTATCCGAGCCTTCGCGGACTCAGACTCGGCGTCCGGCACACGTCCCGCCTCGCCATCGATCGAGGACGGGCCGGCGCGACCCGCTCCCACAGCCTTGTGACGCCCTTTGCGTGACCCGGAGATCGACGCTACCCTAGCTGACATGCCGACACTGCTCATCACCGGCGTCAGCGGGATGCTCGGGTGGACGTTCTCGCTCGAGGCGGCGGAACGCTTCGACGTGGTCGGGACGTACTGCTCGCACCCGGTCGAGATGGGGCACGGGAAGATCGTGGCCCTGGACATCTGCGATTCCGACGCGGTGCGAGCCACGCTCGACGAGGTGGCGCCCGATGCGCTCGTGCACCTGGCGGCGATCTCGAACACCAACGCGTGCGAGCGTGTGCCGGCGTTGTCTCGGCGTGTGAACCTCGAGGCGTCGTTGACGCTCGCGGAGTTGTGCGCACGCAGGGAGATCCCGCTCGTGTTCTCGTCCAGCGATCTGGTCTTCGCCGGCGACAAACCGCCCTACGCCGAGGACGACGATCCGCAGCCGAGCAACGTCTACGGCATGCACAAGGCCGGTGCGGAGCGCGGCATCCGGGACGTGCACGAGTCGGCGGCGATCTGTCGTCTGCCGCTGCTGTTCGGACCGCCCAGCCCGGCGTACCCCGCGTCGCGCGGGTCGTTCATGCAGGGATGGCTCGAGACGTTGCGCCGCGGCGAGCCGTTGAACCTCTTCGTGGACGAGTTCCGCACGCCCGTCAGCGCCCGCGACGCGTCGAAGGGACTCTTGATGATCGTGGACGAGCTGCTCGCCCGGCGCCAGGTCGCCACCATTCACCTGGGCGGGCCCGAACGGCTCTCACGCTACGACTTCGGCCTGCTCATGTGCGACGCCTTCACTCTGCCGCGCGATCTGATCAACCCGTGCGCACAGGTGGACGTGCACATGGACGCCGCCAGGCCCAAGGACGTCTCGCTCTCGAGCGAGCGGGCACGGGCCCTGGGGTTTGATCCGATGCCGATCATTGAAGGCCTGGGTTTGATCTCCAAGATCGCCTGAGCGCGTCATAGCGTCGCGCACGACCCAGCACGCCTTCAGATCACACGTGCCGCTCGTGCGTGAGGGACGCATGTTCCTCGCTCACGCACGAGCGACACATGTGATCCGCATCACGCTCTTGATCCCGCGCACCCGACGGAACGGCATCAGGTCGGCCAACCGCCGGCCCGGGTGAACGAGTCCGCCTCCCAGGCCGGTGTCGCCGATCCCAGCCACCTCCCACGTCCCCTCGACTGGACCCAAAGCCTCGCGCCCGTAAGGACCAAGTCTCTGTGTCGTTCCGGCATCCGACCGCACGCCGATCGCCGCGCCAAGTCCTGGCAGTGCCCGAACTGCCGCTACGATCTGTTCGGCCTCGACGGCGAGGTGTGCCCGGAGAGCACAGAAGGAAGAAGACGAGTCAGGCGAGCAGGATGCGCAGAGAGGCACTACAATCCGGACAAGTGCCCCTATTCGCACCTGACGAAACACAGGACGGCCAACAGCCGTAGAATCACAGGCCGGCGTGTCGATAGACTGGTTCGTCGGGCTATTGCCGGATCCATGAGCAGCGAAGCCGTGAACGCAAACCCAGAGACACTCCCTGAATTCGATGATCCGCCCGTGGTGGAGGTCGCACTTTCAGTGCAGTTCGAATCCCTTGAGATTACACCCGCGCACCTTGGCCTGATTGCACTTGCGATGCGCGAGAACGGGTACAACAGGATTGAACTCAAGCCACCTCTCAGTCAGGTGTTCGAGTATTTCGGCCCACCGCCTCCACCAGAGTCAAAAGTAACCTTCGAAATCGGACCACCACCGCCTCGCCATTGGTTCGTCAATGACGATTCCAGCGAGCTTGTTCAACTCCAGCAAGATCGCCTGATTCAGAACTGGCGCAAAGTCCCGGGAAGCAAGCCTTATCCGAGATTCGAGACGATCCGGCCCAAGTTCGAAAAACAGGCGAGGGACTTGATTGTGTTCATCGATCGAGAACAGCTGGGTTCGTTTTG
>JADFGU010000064.1:7247-10568 GCA_022567535.1 Planctomycetota bacterium
TTGTTGCGCAGGGCGTCAATGAAGCACTGATACCGAACCAGTGCGAGGTCACGTATGTGAATCATGTCTATCCGGGCGGCGTTTGGGATGATCACTCCCAACTCGGCAGGGTTATCGGGATTTCCGACCTTCGCTTTTCAGATGACTTTCTCCCCACTCCAAGCGATGTCCAAGCTGACGCGAGCTTCATAATTCCGGGCGAAGCGGGTGTGCCTGCAGGACGTCTAAGTGTTACTACCTCGGGCTTGTTGAGCGCGGAGAGTGGCGAAAAACTGTTTCGACTTTCACTAACGGCTCGTGGTGCGCCGATTGGAAATGGGCTTGACGGCGTGCTCAAGTTTATCGATCTAGGTCGAGAGTGGGTTGTTCGCGGGTTCACTTCGCTTACGACTCCGGAAATGCATCGAGTTTGGGGGAGGCGGGATTCATGACAATTGCCACGCCCAATTCCCCCTATTCCTATGGAGGTATCGTCGCCCTGTCCGACGTCGATGTGATTGAACCTGCATCCGGTTTCATCGATGTCAACACCCTGTCAACCTTGGGAGCCGTTCCTGGCGTCTCCGCCCCGCGGTTTTTGACAACAAACTGGCAATGGGTTCCGAACATTCCGCCGACCTTGCACGACGTAATTCGCCCGTACCCAGGCGCTCCAAAACTGGTGCGTCTGGTGATCTCAGAACTCAACAAGCTCATTCGTCTTCCAAAGAACTGGGATTCCTACGCCGGACGGCCCGTCAGTTTGCAAGCTGCGAATCACGCCGCATCGTGGATGAGTAATGTATGTCAGCTTGGAATGCCGATGCCGCACATAGTGCCCGGCGCTGATTCCACCGTTCAACTTGAATGGCATGAGTATGATCTTGACATTGAAGTTCTGTTTTATCCGTCAGGTGATATAGAATTCGCAGTATCTGACTTGTCGACCGGAAATGCGACTGACGGGAGTTTACCCATTGACAAGCAGACTCTGAGGAACTTCATGGCGATTCTGACGCAGCGCGCAGTCGGCCCAAGCGACGGCTTAGGAACATGGCTGTATTGAGCTTCATTGACGACACAAGCATAGATGACTCTTGCATGCTGCTTCGCAGGATACCAGTCAACTGCATCAAGTGGGACGCGAACAGACAGCGACATCGCATTACTTCGCAGGCTTTTTCGCCGGTAGAGATGTCCATCCATATTGAGGATGACATGCGATTGGAAGCCAAATCGTACGAAGATCTCGTCGAGGACCAAATCGAGAAGAACCTCGCGGGAATCGCGGCGTCGCTGGCCAGGGCCCATCAACAAGACGTGTGTAGAGATTCGAGCGGTGACTCAATCTGCCACGGCTTAGTGGTTGGCAAGAAGCGGCTGCCAACGCGAAGGGCATTTGCGACAGCGGCAATGGAGTACTGGGTGTTGAGAATCGCACCGCCAAGAACTTCGGACACGGACGCCTCTGGTTAGGCGCGGTGTGACCGAGCCATAGCCCAATCCTCTGGGAACGCCCGACCGAGCTTCCGGAGCAGGTTCGAGTACGTCAGGGTGTTCCGCCGGGGGGAACCTGAGGGTGGTTCGCGTGTCCTCCTGGCGTTCGAGCGCACGCTGATCCGCGGGCCGGGCCGCTCGTGTCAAGTGAGGCTGGTGTCGTTGGGGCTGATCTTCGGGCGCGAGTTGACGTGGCCGTGCTCGAGCCTGAGGACGATGTCGCCGAGACGCTGGGCTTCGTCGCTGCTGTGTGTCACGTGCAGGGCGGTCAATCCTGTCCGCCGGCGCAGGCTCTCGATCATGTCGTACATGCCCAGCCGGGTCGGCTCGTCCAGGGCGCTGAACGGCTCGTCCAGGCAGATCACGCCCGGCTGAAAGACCATGGCCCGGGCCAGCGCCACCCGCTGCCGTTCGCCGCCGCTCAGGCCCCGAGGCGTGCGCGACATGATCGCCTCGATCCCCAGCATCTCGGCGACCTGGCCGGCACGGGCCCGCACCTCCGCACGCTGCACCTTGCGAACCCGAAGCGGCAGCTCGACCTGCTCGCGCACCGTCATGGCCGGGAACAGCGCGCCGTCCTGAGGCACGTACCCGATCCCCCGGTCCGCCGGGTCCAGCCGCTCGACTCGCCGGTTTCCGACCTCGATCCGCCCGTCGAGGATCGGCCTCAGCCCGCAGATCGCCTCGACCAGGCACGTCTTGCCGCTGCCCGTCGCGCCCATCAGCACCGCGTACCCGCCGTCGGGCACCTCGAACGTCACACCGCTGAGCGCGAACGACCCGACCCGCAGACTCAACTGGTCGACCCTGATCATCTACAGCCCTCCCCGTGGGAGCCCGAGCAACCGCGTCGCGCCCAGCACGACGACGGCGATCAGGACCAGCAGGATCGACACCGCCAGCGCGCCCTCGATCTCGCCCAGGTTCCACTCGAGAAACACGCTCGTCGGCAGCACCTCGGTTTTCATGCGCGTCGTGCCGGCGAAGACCAGCACCGGCCCGAACTCGCCCAGCGCCCGCGCCCAAGCGAGTGTGCCCGCGGCGATCACGCCGGGCCTGGCCTCGCGCAGCGTCACATGAAAGAACGCCGACCCGCGCGAGCACCCCAGCGTCCGCGCCACGTCTTCCATGCGCGGGTCTATGCCCTCGAAGGTCACGCGCATGGTTCGCACCGCGAACGCGCACGCCACCGTGAACTGCGCCAGGATGATCGCCGGCGTCTCGTACGTCACGAGAAATACGCTCCCCTCGAACCACCGCCCCGGGATGGTCCGGAACATGATCAGGAGCGCGATCCCGACGACCAGGGGCGGGAGCAGGATCGGGATGTCGAACAGCAGATCCAGCAGCCGCTTGCCCGGAAACCGGAACCGCGCCAGCAGGTACCCGGTCGGGACGGCGACCCAGAGCGACACGATGGCGGCGATGGTGCTCGTGACGAGGCTCAGGGCTGCGGCGTGGCGGATCTCTCTGCTCTGGAACGTCTGCACGAGGGCTGCGGGCGAGGTGTAGAGGATCATTGCGGCGAGCATGGCCAGCAGCAGGGCGGCGTAGGCGCCCATGACGGCGGCGGAGGCGCCGAGAAAGAGGCGCTGCGAGACGCGGCGTGTGCCCGTCCGGGCGGTCACGGCCCGCCTCCGCCTAAGGACTGATCGGGGCGCCATGGTTGGCGTTCGATCGGGCCGTAGCCCAGTTGGTCGAACCAGAGGCCGCCTCGGTCGCTGGCGGCGAGATACCTGGCCAGCTGAAGCGCCGCCTCGGGTCGCGTCGATGAGGCGAGCACACCCGCCTCGATGGTGCGGACGATGTTCTCGAACTGTGGCACGGAGACCGCTTCGATCCCGC
>JADFGU010000065.1:0-6911 GCA_022567535.1 Planctomycetota bacterium
CCCGATACTCATCAGGCCTAAATTTCAAAGGTACGCCTGGGGCGATTCGCAGTACATTCCGGAACTGTTCGGGATTGGTAACGCCGCCGGCACTCCCTGGGCCGAAGCTTGGTTTGGAGCGCACCCTGCGCTTCCATCCGGTGCCGTTGTCAACGGGAAAGAAATACCGCTGGACAGGCTGATCGCGGACCGGGAAGAAATCCTCGGTAAAGCGTCGGCCACTCGCTTCGGCGGCCTTCCATACCTGCTGAAGATCATAGCGGCCGCACGCCCACGCCACACGCCCTGAGCATGTTCCCCCGACGTGCCGACTCTCAGCCGGCGTCGTGCTCGAACCCGTTGATCCGATCGATCAGGCGGCGCACGAGCCCGAAGTGATGCCGTGTGTGCGTGAACGCCAGCCTCGGCAGATCGAGGTGATCCGTTTCCTCCGCGTAGGCGCCGCGCTGCACGATCGAGCCGCTCTTGACCAGCACGGCGAACTCGTCGTTGAGCTTGGCCACGTCCTCATCGTGCAGACGCCGCTTCATGCAGATCACAAGATCGTCGCGAACGTATCGCGACGAGTGGTATGTGCGGTAGAAGCCCACAACGTGCTCGACCGCCTCTTCGGGTGTGCGCGCGAAGAAGAACAGATCCAGATCCTCTTCGCTGATCAGCCCTCGCTTCAGCAGGTGCTCGCGCACGAATGCGATCCACCCGGGCCAGTACGAGTTGTCCTCGCTCTCGATCATCACGATCGGGATCATGGACGCCTTGCCCGTCTGCACCAGCGTCAGCGACTCGAACGTCTCGTCGAGTGTGCCGAACCCGCCCGGGAACACCGCGATCGCCTCCGCCTGCGCCATGAACATGAGCTTGCGCGTGAAGAAGTACCGGAAGTGGATCAGTTTCTCGTCACCGGCGATCACCTCGTTGGCGGTGGTCTCGAACGGCAGGCGAATCGCAACGCCGAAGCTCGCCTCGCGCCCGGGCCCGACGTGCCCGGCCTCCATGATCCCCCCGCCCGCGCCGGTGATCACCATCCACCCCGCCTCGGCCATCAGGCGGCTGAACACCACCGCTCGCTCGTAGTCTCCGTGCCCGGGCGGCGTGCGGGCGGACCCGAAGATGGTCACCTTGTGCGGCTTGGCGTACTGCGCGAACACCCGGTACGCGTACCGCAGCTCCTTGACCGCCGCTGTCATCAGCTTCAACTCGCCCGTGTCCCGACCGTCCGGGATGAGCTTCAGGCCCGTCACGAGCAGGTCGCGCACGAGCTTGGCGTCGAAGCTGCCCGGCGTGCCGCCCACCTCGGTGATCAGCTCGTCCAGCCGCCGCGCGATGTTCTCGGAATCCGCCCGACGCTGATGCTCCTTCTCCGGTGGCACGGCCGACTCGTCGCGCGGGTCCGTGCTCGGCGTCGGGTCCAGTTCCTGTCGATTTCGATCCATGCTCATGGCTGCTCCGACCCGCTCGCCCCAGGCTCTCCGCCCGGTCTAGCCCCCCGGCTCTTCCGCCGCCGCCTGCGAGTTCTCTTCATCCCGTTTGCCGCGCAACTTTCGTCCCACGCGCACCGTTTTCAGGTATGGGCTCCGGCTGGACGTGAACGGATCCAGCGTGATGGTCTGCTTGCCAAGCGTCCCCTTCACCGAAACCGCCACGAGGTTCTCCTGAATCAGGTTGAGCAGGTCACCCAGAATCGGCAGTTTGGTCGCCGCGCCCGAAAAGAAATGCATGTCTATCTCTCGCGACGGCCAGTCCAGCGATCCAAACCCCCGCAGCTTGATCTGCTTCGAGTAGATCGAGAGGTCTTCAATCCCCACCATGTCGCCGTCCACGAAGAACTCCAGCGACGCGTAGTCCATCATCGCGCTGCCCGGAAACCGCAGATTGATCACCTCGATCATCATCACCAGGCCCGGCATGTTGATCACACGACCGCCGGCCACCCGAAACCGACCCGTCCCCCGCCGCGTACTCGGGTCGCCCACCACGCCGCCGAGCGTCAGCCCCCCCTCGAGCATCCCGCGCGAACGATCGGGCTCACCGTCCGCCGCCGCCCGATCCATCTCGCCGTCCTGTCGGCTCTCCAGCACACCGGGTGAAGCCGACGCATCCTCACCCGCCTGGGCCGCGATCCTGGCCCGCTCGGCCAAGGCCACCTCCTCCAGCAGCGGACTCATGCGCATGTCCGCCACGCGGATGTTCGACACGTAGACCGCCGGCCCGGTCGCGCTCCGCTGCACCCGCGCCTCCGCCGTGAACGTGCCGCCGTGACTCGACCCGGAGACCTCCGTCAGCTCCATCAACCCCGATGAATCTCCCGTCACCCGCGCTCTGGCGTCGGTCAGTGTGACGCCGCTGACGAGAAGCCGATCCGCCTTGATGCGCATGTCAAAGTTCGCCCACAGCGCCTCAGGATCCGCCGAGACCCGCGTCTCGAAGGTCCCCTCACACTCCGTGATCTCAACACCCGCCAGCAGACTCACCCCCTTGAATCGTCCCGACGCCGTCGTCACCACGAAAGGCTCGGCGAAGTCGGGCCGGAGCGAGTAGTGCAGCGTCCCCGAATCGACCGCCAGCAATCCATCCACCTGCAGCGACATCGCTTCGAGCCCCGCGAGCATCCTGGGCGGCAGCACGCCGCGCAGCTGGTCCGTCAGTTCAACCGCGTCGATCGTGTAGTCGGCGGTGAGCGACAGCGATCCCAAAGTCGGGATGTGCCATTCACCCTCCGCGGCAATCGACCACCCCGGCCCGTGCATACGCACGCCCTCGAGCGTGCCCCCGATGGGCGAGTAGCGAATCACGCCCTCGACCCGATCAAACTTCGCCTCGCGCTCGCCGTTCACGTACGTCAGCGATGTGGGCGTGAGCACGCCCGACGCCCCCGACGCGGTGATCCGCGTCACCAGCCCGTAGTCGCCGACCGGACGCGAGAGCCTGCACCATGCTCTCGTCCGCTCGGAAAGAAACCGCTCGACGCCGCGACGCGAGAAGGGCGACTCGAACCGACCGTCGATGATCTCGACGACGAACGGCTCGGGCCGTTCTGGGCCGTAGCCCTGGCCCGCGAGCAGGCTCACGGGCGCCATTCCGCCCAGCCGGATGGTTCCCGCCGCCGTCCCGTCGAACTCCATCGCGGCCTCGAACCCGTCGAACTCGATGACGTTGTCGGGCCCCAGCCGCGCCGTCAGGCTCCCGAGCGATTCCGTGAACGTGATTCGCCCCTCCAGCAGGTTCAGCGCCGCGTTGCGCACGTCGCGCACCCTCATCACGGTCTCCACCACCCCGTTCTCCGGCCCGAACACATCGACGTCGGCCGACATCCGTCCCACCGGATCGTGCACGCGCCGCAGCGACATGATCCGGTCCGACGCGTCCAGCGAGAAGACGGCCACCAGGTCCTCGTACCGGGCCTGCGCGTCGCCGTCCTCCACCGTCACGTGCGAGGTGAACGTCGCCTTGAGGCCCTCCGCCTCGCGCGCGAAGCGCACGTTGGTCTCCGCGACCAGTCGACCCGCCGGCGCTCCCGCGATCGGGCCGAACTCGCCCAACCCCTCCGCGTCGCGCTCCAGGTCGCCCTCGATGTGGACGCTCATCTCGCGCTCACTCACACGGACTTCGCCCCTGACGGACCGCGACCACACGCCGTGCGCCGCCTCACGCCGACGCGGCGCCAGCCGAATCGAGTCGAACACCGCGTGCGCGTCGAACCCGATGTCCCCGTTCTGGCGCTGGACGACGTGCACCGTCACGTCGCCTCGGCCCCCCACGCCGAGCCCGCGCAGAACCTCGCCCCCCGTCAGCCCCTCGTTGTCGTCGGGGATCGCGCTGAAGAGCAACTCGTCCAGCGGCACGTCCACAGCCTTGATGCGGATGTCGGGGCTGAATCCCTCTGTCACGTCGATCACCAGCGACACCTCCGCCGTCCCGCCGGTGAGCCCCTCGAACGACCCGCCCCGCATCTCGACGCGCTCGAGGTCGGTCCACACCTCCACGTCGCGCGCGATGAAGGGCATGGGGAACGCCTCGGGAAGAACGCCGCCCTCCTTCATCGAGATCTCGAGCACCACGTCCCAGTCCGTGTGCTCCAGCGGCGGCCGGCGTACGTGAATCTTCACCGCCGCGAGCCCGCCCAACTCGAACACCGGCACGGACAAGAGCCCCCGAAGCCGCGCACTCTCAGCCGCGTCGTCCTGCACGCGCCGCAGCCGCTGCTCATACTCGGCGTGCTGCGTGCGCGTGATCACCAGCCCGCGTTCCAGCAGCTTGTTGTATGCAGCCCGGTCCATCACCGCCTCGTAGATCGGCCCGTACTCCTCTCCCAGCGCCTCGAGCAGCGCGTCGTCCGCCGGAACGCCTTCGACCAAGATGTCAAGGACCACCTCCTGATTGCCGTCGAGCGGCGCGATCCACCC
The DNA here is from genome assembly GCA_022567535.1 of Planctomycetota bacterium. Lineage (GTDB taxonomy): Bacteria > Planctomycetota > Phycisphaerae > Phycisphaerales > UBA1924 > JADFGU01. The sequence continues at coordinate 4,404 of JADFGU010000065.1, forward strand.
GGTCGCGAACACCGTCGCCCCCGTCGGCGCGGTCCCCTTGATTTCCACAATCTCGAGCCGGTCCTGGTCGAACCGAACGTGGGCGGTCAGGTTCTCGAACCGGTACGGCAGCTTCGCGAACGCCGCCCTCCCCTCGCGAAGCCGAAACTCGCCGTGATACGTGATCGTGCCCGGCCCGTTCTCGTCCCCCCGCCCGCGCTCGATCACCACCTTCGCGTCCACCACGCCGGTCGGATTCGAGAAACTGCGCAGACGCTTGCGCACCATGAGCGGCGCGTACGGCAGAAGATCCGGATTCTCCTCCAGCGCAAACCCCAGGCTCTCGATCTGAAGTGTGAATGGCGACTCCAACTCGAAGCCGTCCACGTCCAGCTTGATCCGGCACGCCAGATCGCCCACCAGACCGTCCGCGTCCGCGAACAACCCGTCCGGCGTGAACGTCACCGAGCCGTTCACGCTCGTGACCCGCAGCGGCAACTCCGGGTCCGCGCCCCGCACGCTCTGGTCCGGCTCGATCGGCAGATTCATCTCGCCGTCGCGCAAAACGATCCGTGCCGTCACGCCCCGGCCGATCTCATACTTGAACGTCGTGCGCTCGAGCTGGCCACGCAATCCCAGCCGCACGTACGTCGCTCGCATCGGCGAGGGGATCGAGCCCTCAGACCAGTCGTGTAGCGCCAGCCCCAGCAGCTCTACTTCAAGCCCGGACGGGTCCACGCTTCCCGTCAAGGATAACGGCTCACCCCCCGGCGCCAGCGGCGGCCCGGAGAGCAACACCTCGTACTCCACCTCACCCGGCGCGCCCCTGGGCGACAGCCGCCCGCTCATCCCGATCCTCTTGAGCGGCCGGTACCCGTCCGGGCCGTGCTCCCCGATCTCGAGCGCCATGTCGTTCAGGATCAGTTCCGGCAGCGAGAGCGTCGCGCCGCCCACGCCTCCCTCGATGTCCGCCGCGCCGCCCGACGGGATCGAGCCGACGTTCAGCGACCCGTCTACGACGGACTGGCTCACACGCACCAGCGGGCCCGTCGCCACCACGCGCGTCAGCGTCGGATTTCCCAGCAGGGTCGGCCACCACCGCACGTCCGCCTCCAGACGCCGTACCTGCACGAACTGGCCCGCCATTCCCAGCTCGTCGCCGACCAGCACCTCGACATCCAGCAGAATCAGCCGACCGTCCCGCGCCACGTACACGCGCCCCGCCTTGATCTCCATCCCAATCGCCGCGCCCATCCGCGGCAGGAGCAGATTGCCCATGATCGGCGTCTGCGTCACGATCACCACCGTGGCCACCAGCACCAACGGCAGCCCGATCAGCGCGCGCACGCAGTACCGCTTCCAGCGGGCCACGCCCCTGCCCACGACGCGCAAGCGCAGCACCGGCCAGCAGCACAGGCACGCCCGCTTGAGTTTGGATGGCCTCTTGCCCATCGAGCCGTCGCTCCTTCGATCGCCCCGCCACAATGGGGGCCGATTCTAGCCGGAACTTGTCTGTGCCATCCCGCCGGGGTGAAACGCCCTCGACCCCCGCGCAACGCGCAACACCGCGCGCCCATACCGCACCCGCTCTCCATCGGTTCCCAGGCGGCTCGCGCTTCCACCCTCCCCGCATCGCGCCAAAGACTCGGGCTGTGTTCGTATGCCCCGCCCGCCGCGTCACTCTCCCGGCGCCAACCACTCCGGCAGCGGCTGGATCTTGCCGTCGGACCCAACGCACGCCAGTTCCGTGCCCGCGACCGCCAGCACGCCGTCCTTCGGGACGGACGGGTCGGCGTCGTGGTTGGGAGGGTGGCCGTCGCGCTCGACGAGCGCAAGTTCGTACTCGTGCCGGAGCTTGACACGTGAGCCGCCAACGATCCGCGTGCGGACCTCCACCACGTCGTCGTAGCGGATTGGTCGGCGATACCGCACCTCGACCTTGGTGATGACGAAGAACACGCCGCTCTCTTCCAGCGACTTGTACGTCTTCCCGCCCCGGCGGAGCAGCTCCGTGCGTCCCAGTTCCATCCACGGCAGGTACGACGCGTGGTGGGCGACGCCCATCGGGTCGCACTCGGAGTAGCGCACGCGGACAGTGATCGAAGATCGGCCCGGGACGGACCGGCTCGCGTCGCGCGAAGGGGTGCTTGACACGTCGGGACTACGCGAGCTCATGCCGCACCCGTTCGAGGAGTCGTTTGGTCGCCAGGATCCCGTCGTGCTCGCTCAGGCGCTCGCCCTCATACTCGATGCCCACATGCCCGCGGTACCCCGCGTCCAGCACGATCCGCAGCATTCTCAGGTAATCCGTCGCTGTTTCATTGCCCTTCTCGTCGAAGTCGTGGGCCTTGGCGGAGACGGCCTTGGCGAAAGGCATGAGTTCCTTGACGCCCTGATATCGGTCGTACTGCTCGTCCTGGCTGATGCGGAAGTTGCCGAAGTCCGGCAGCGTGCCGCAGCGTTCATGATCGACGCGTTGTATCACGCCCGCCAGCCACGCGCCGTTGGACGACAGCCCGCCGTGGTTCT
>JADFGU010000065.1:6921-10472 GCA_022567535.1 Planctomycetota bacterium
CGCTCACATCGCGCTCAGCCGCGAACTCGGTCAGCCGCGCGAGCCCGTCCGCCGCCAGTCGCTGCTGCTGCTCGTAGCTGCCCTCGCTCGCGGCGTTGACGCGGATCGAGTGGCAGCCGAGCTGCGCAGCCGCCTCGACCCACTTGTAATGGTTGCGGACCGCCTGGGCTCGCCTCGAATCGTCGGGGTCGCCCAGCCGACCCTCGCCGTCGCACATGATCAGCAGGCTCGTGACCCCCGCGTCCGCCGCCCGCCTTTTCATCTGCGCGAGATAGTCGCGGTCCTCAGCCTTGTCCTTGAAGAAGCTGTTGACATACTCGACCGCACCGATGCCGTACGTCTCCTTCGCCGCAGCCGCGAAGTCCAGGTGGTCAAGCGTGCCCTCCTTGAGCGCGCGGTGCAGCGACCACTGGGCGAGCGAAATCTTGAACAACAGCCCGCGGGCGGTGGCGAGTGTCATGGCGGCAAAGCTCCGGGCAGCGGGTGTCGCGACGGCCGCGAGTGAAACCCCCACGAATTCTCGTCTGCTCAGGTGCATGTGGCGATCCTCCAGCGCTTCACGATACCACCGGCCTCGCCGATGCACAAGCGAACGCTGTCGGAACGCCCCGGGCGCTGTGGCCCGTTATTGGCGACGCCGAACCTCCTTGAGCGCCTGTCGCGTGCGGTCGAGCAGGAAGATGTACAGCACGAAAAGGATGAGCATCATCAGCCCGGTCGGGATCATGAGGCAGCCGCCCACGGCCAAAGCACCGCCCATGCCGTCGATCATCCCCACGACCACGAACGCGAGCGCGATAACCGCGAGCACAATGACCACAATCCCGACCTTGAGCACGACGTCCACCTCACGTTCAATGGCGCCGCCCGGCATGCGGCCTGCCAACGTCTTGAGGTACACCAAGGACGCCACGAACGCCGCGAGAGACACGATCTGGTCCATGCCCACGACGATCACCGTGAGTGATGTCGCCAACGCCGACACGCCGACGAAGATGAGGACAAGCGAGATCGCCAGGATCGCGATACGGATCGAGAGCAGCACGCGGAGCACCCTCCGGCTGGTGGCGCCGCGATCTACGCTGGCTTTGCCCGGGTCCGGCGACGACAGCAGCCACCATCCGATCAGCGCCAGAATCCCGTTCGCAAATCCCACAATCAAGAAAAGTGCTTCGCCGCCGGGACCGACCAGCCCGCCCGTCACTGCAAGGACCATGGTGGCGATGAGCATCAAGATGAGAATCGCAAAGCTCAGCACGACCAGGAACGCGCCCATGTGCAGCTTGGCCACGTAGTCGGGCGACGAATAGACGAGATGGTCCGGCCGCAGCGCCGCCGCGACGGGCGAGCCGCACTCCGGGCATCTCCCCTCGGCCGAGAGCCCCGTCAGCTCGTACCCGCAGCGCGGGCAGGGCGTGCCGCGCGGCACCGCCTTGGAGCGGGAAAGCATCTGCTCGAGCATCCTGCGATCGATCGGTGACATACCGCCCTCGCGTAGAGCCGGCAGTGTACCGGATGGGCGTCCGGCGGGTTCACGTCAGTGCCGCGCCCGCTATCCACAGCAGCAGCGCCATCGCAGTGAGTACGGCCACAACTATGATGAACAAGTCAATCACCGTCATCGCCAGATCGCGCTGAGAATGCCGAGCCGTGCCTGGGGTCAGCCATCTGGTGAGGCGACTGCACTTCGGGCACCGGACCCGGCCGCGGACGATCGGCTCGGTGGTCAGGTCGCGGCGGCACTTTCGGCAACGCATCGGCCAGGGCATGTCCGGCACGCGCATCTGCACACGCCGGCCGCACCCGGGGCACCGCACCTCCTTGCCGCTCACGATGAGTCCGTCCAGCGGGCGAGCGCACAACGGGCAGGCGTGCGGCAGCAGACCCCGCCGTCCGCCTTTGCATTCATCCCAGTCCGTGCTGCCGTTGCACTTTTCGCACCAGACCCGCGCGTCGATGATCGGGCTGCCGCTCAGGTCGCGGTTGCAGTAGTTGCATCGCAGCGGCGTGTCCGACCGCGGGACGAACTTGAACGAGCGGTGCCCGCACTCGGGGCAGGTGACCCAGCCGTCGGGCGTGGCCAGCCCTGAGAGCTCATACTGGCACTCGCCGCAGTGTGCTTCGTGCCGGAGCATGCGAGCATTGTACAAGCGCGGCGACAGGTGGATACAGCCTGCCGTCGGGGGGTCAGATGGTGTGCGCGGCGGGGACCCCCTGCTTGCGCAGGGGGCTCTGTTGTGGTGCGGGGCGAGGACCCCCTGCTTGCGCAGGGGGCTCTGTTGTAGTACTTTGTTGCTGCGTGCCTCTGCGCTTTCGAGGCGTACGCGTTACTTGCTCTTGGTGTCGCCTCGGGCGAAGATGCTGGCGACGTAGTTGAGCACGTCCGTGGCCGACACGTCGTTGTACCCGAAGTTCTTGATCAGCCGCTGCTTCACCACGTCGATCTTCTGCTGCGTCTCGTCGTCCACGACGCTGGAGACGAGGTTCTTGAGCTTGATGGTGTCGCGGCTGTCCTCGAACAGCTTCAGCTCCAGCGCCTTGTACAGACGCGCATTCGTGTTGTACTCGAACTTCTTGTTGTCAAGCGCCAGTGCCCCGATGTAGTTCATGATCTCCTGGCGGAAGTCGTCCTTTCGGCTGTCGGGGATCTCGATCTTGTCCTCGATCGAGCGCATCAGCCGCTCGTCCGGCTCGTCGTACTTGCCCGTGTACTTGTTGAGAACCTTCTCCTTCTGCGTGTAGGCGCGGACGTTCTCCATATAGTTCGAGCACAGGCGCATGATGGCCTCCTCGTCCGCAGAGATCGCTCGCTGAACCTCGCCCTTGATGATGTCCTCGTACTCCTCGCGCACGATCGCCAGCAGCTCGCGGTAGCGCTTGCGCGTCTCGGCGTCGGTGATGAGCGAGTGGTGGCTCAGACCGGCCTCGAGCTCGTTGAGCAGCATGAACGGGTTGATGGTCTTGTCCTCGACCGCCTGCCGCGAGACCAGCGTGTTGGACATCTTGTCCTGCACGTAGCGCGGGCTGATGCCGCCCATGCCCTCGCGCGGGGCCTCCTCCCTCAGCTCCTTGACCGAGTCTTCCGTGAATCCCGGGATCGACTTGCCGTTGTACAGCTTCATCTTCTGGATGAGCGACAGCCCGCCCTTTTTCGGCTCTTCCAGGCGGGACAGCACGGCCCACATGGCGGCGACCTCCAGCGTGTGCGGCGCGATGTGGATGTTCTTGATCCGGTGCGACCCGAAGTCCTTCTCGTAGATGCGGATCTCGTCGTCCAGCCGGATGTTGTAGGGAATGTCGATCTTGATGGTCCGGTCGCGGAAAGCCTCCATCATCTCGTTGGATTGCAACTTGCGGTATTCCGGCTCATTGGTGTGCCCGATGATCACTTCGTCGATGTCGGTCTGGGCGAACTTCTTCGGTTTGATGACGTGTTCCTGCGAAGCGCCCAGCAAGTCGTACAGGAAGGCCACGTCCAGCTTCAGCACCTCGATGAATTCGATCAGCCCGCGATTGGCGATGTTGAATTCGCCGTCGAAGTTGAACGCTCG
>JADFGU010000066.1 GCA_022567535.1 Planctomycetota bacterium
GGAAGTCTCCAAGATGGTGGAGCAGGATCCGCGCGCGGCCGCCGACTTGATTCGCCAATGGGTCGACGAGGATCAAAGGGATGGGTGATGACTGCCCTTCGTGTTTTTCTCTCGGCCGCCGCCGGGGCGCCTGTTCGGAGGTCCGGCGGAAGTCATGCCGATGGGTTGCTCAACCTTCGTTTCGTGGGATGAGACGCTCTTGCGTTGCAGTGACCCTAAGAACGTGTCAGTGCGGAACGCCCGATGGCCAAGCAAACGGATAACCCAGACTCCGACCCCGCTGTAACTCAACTCAAGGGGTTGGTCAAGGCTGCGATCCTTCTGGTGACGCTGGACCCGGAGAGTTCGTCCGCCGTGATGCGCGAACTGGACTCGGAAATGGTCGAAGACGTTACTCGCGCGATCGCTCAGCTCGACGTGGTCAGCGCGGAGCGGCGAGGTCGAGTCGTGGAGGAGTTCTACAATCTGGCGCTCGCCCGACGGTACCTCAAGCAGGGAGGTGTCGCTTACGCGCGCACGCTCCTGGAGAAGGCGCTGCCACCGGACAAAGCCAACCAGATCCTCAGAATGATCGAACATGAGGTCTACAAGAGACCGTTTGCGTTCCTGGCCAAGACCGATGCCGAAAACCTCCTGACCTTCATCCAGGATGAGCATCCTCAGACGATCGCGCTGATTCTCTCGCACATTCCGGCCGATAAGTCCGCCGAGATCATGGCGGGGCTGCCTCTCGAGAAGCAGTTGGAGGTGGTCGCGCGTGTGGCCGGCATGGACAACACCAACCCGGAGGTGATCAAGGAGGTGGAGCGGGGATTGGAAATGCGGCTTTCCGGCGTTGTGTCGCGAACGCTCCAAAAAACCGGTGGCGTGGAGGTGGTGGCCGAGATGCTCAACCTCGCCGATCGCTCGACGGAGAAAGGCATTCTGGAAGCGCTCGAGGCCCAGGACCCGGATCTGGTCGAACAAATCCGCAGGTTGATGTTCGTCTTCGAGGACATCCTGCTGGTCAACGACAAGGGCATCCAGGCGGTGCTGAAGGAGCTGGACAACGACGAGCTCGGCGTGGCGCTGAAGACCGCGTCCGAAGAACTCAAGGCCAAGATCTTCACCAACATGTCCGAACGCGCCGCCGCGCTCATCAAGGAGGACATGGAGTACATGGGTCCGGTCCGGATCAGCGATGTAGAGGCGGCCCAGCAGCGGATCGTGGACATCGTTCGTCGGCTGGAGGAATCCGGCGATGTCATGATCCAGGGCCGCGGCGAATCCGAGATGATCGTGTGAGGCTGACGCGGGCGGCGCGGTTTCGGAATCTGTGTGTATCGCATGGCGCTGATCAAAGAAGCACATAGCCGCGGATCGATCGCAAACGCAATCGTGCTGGACCTTGGCGATCTGGCCCGGCAGGGCGAGGTGCTCAAGGCGCGCGGTCGGGCCGAAGCGGAGGCGATTGTCTCGAAGGCTTGTGCCGAGCGGGAGGAGATTATCGCCGGGGCCGAAGAGCAGGGGCAGCAGCGTGGGTTTCAGCGCGGGCTTGACGAGGGAACAGCTCGTGGATCCGAGCAGGGTCGAGCCGAGGCCAAGGAGCAGGTCGGCAAGCAACTCGAATCGCTCATACACGGCTGGTCCACGGCGCTTGCGGAGTTTGAGACCGTGCGTGACGAGATGGTCATCGAGGCCAAGCAGCAGATCCTGCGGATCGCGGCGATCGTCGCCCAGCGCGTCACGCATCGCGTGGTCGAGCTGGACGAGACGATCGTGGCTTCGCAGCTGGAGGCGGTGTTGTCGCGTGTCTGTCGGCCGTCGCGGCTGGTCGTTGCGATCAACCCGCAGGACGAGCCCATTGCCCGCGAGGCGCTGCCGGGCATTGTGGCCCAACTCGCCGAGGTCACGCACGCCGACCTGCTCGAGGATCCCGAGATTCAGCGTGGATCATGCGTGGTTCGCACAGCCGGCGGTGGTGAGATCGACGGCTCCATCGGCACCCAGATCGATCGCATGGTCTCGGTCCTGCTCCCGAGGCCTGGAGACGACCCCGAGCCGGAGTCTCGCCCATGAGCACGCTCGAGGCGCAGGCCGACGCGGTCTCTCGGATCGAGCCGATGCAGCTGAGCGGCGTCGTCGCGGCGCTGCGCGGGCTGACCATCCTGGTCGATGAACTCCCGGCACCGGTCGGAACGCTGGTGCGGATCGGGGCCGCCGGGCGAGGGCGTGATTCGTTCGGTGAGATCGTCGGGTTCACGCGCGAGCACACGATCGTCATGCCGCTCGGGCAGACGATCGGCATCAGCCCGGGCGACCGGGTCCAGACCGATCTGGCGTCCGACACCGTCGGGGTGGGCAACAGGTTGCTGGGGCGGTGCGTGGATGGGCTGGGCCGACCGATCGACTCGCTGGGGCCCATTCTTGATCTGGTGCCGCGCCCGATCAGCCCCCCGCCCGTCAGCGCGATGCGTCGGCGCAGAATCCGCGAGCCGCTGCACACCGGCGTTCGGGCGATCGATCTGATGGCGACGCTGGGGCGCGGGCAGCGCATCGGCGTGTTCTCCGGTCCCGGCATCGGCAAGTCCAGCCTGCTCGGACAGATCGCCAGGACGTCCGACGCGGATGTCAACGTCATCGCCCTGATCGGCGAGCGAGGCCGCGAGGTGCGCGAGTTCATCGACGACAGCCTCGGCCCGGAAGGGCTCGCCCGAAGTGTTGTCGTGGTCTCCACGAGCGACGAGTCGCCACTCATGCGTGTGCGCGCGGCCCAGGTCGCGTGCGCCGCCGCGGAGTTCTTCCGCGATCAGGGTAAGGACGTCATGCTCATGATGGACTCGGTGACGCGTTTCGCGCACGCGCAGCGACAGATCGGCCTGGCGGTGGGCGAACCACCGGCCACCAAGGGCTACACGCCCAGCGTCTTCGCCAGGCTCGCCCTGCTGCTCGAGCGGGCGGGCACCATTGAGTCGGCCGACGGCACGACCGGGGGATCGATCACCGGGGTATACACCATCCTGGTCGAGGGTGACGATATGACCGAGCCAATCGCCGACGCGGCGCGCGGGATTCTGGACGGGCACCTGATCCTGTCGCGTCGGCTGGCGCAGCGGGCGCACTTCCCGCCGATCGACGTGCTCGATTCCGTGAGTCGTGTCGCCGACGACGTTTCGGACGACGACCACATCGCGGCCCGAAAGGTCATTGTCCGCTTGCTCGCCGCGTACGCCGAGGTCGAGGATCTCGTGCAGATCGGCGCCTACGCGCGCGGGAGCAACCCCGAGGCCGACGTGGCCATCGATTATCATCCGCGCATCAACGAAATGTTCCGACAGGGACGATTCGAGGTTCAGCCGTTCGAGACTACGCGCGCCCATCTGCTCCGTCTGGCCATGGAGTCGAGCGAAGCGCTCGGCAAGCTCAAGCAGGAGTGAGGCTGTGGCGAGGTTCCTGTTCAAGCTCGAACCGGTGCTCAGGCAGCGCCGCAATGAGGAGCGCGACGAACAGCTCGCCGTGGCCAAGATCGAACGGCAGCGGATCGATCTTCAGAACCGCATCCGAGATCGGCAGCAGCGGATCGCCGTCGAGCGGCTGGAGCTGCGCCGCGTCCTGGCGTCGACGGGGGACGGGTTCAATGACATCAGGCGGCAGGCGGCGGCGGCGACCGTGCTCAATACCCAGGCTCAGCGGCTGGTGCTCGAACTGGCGGGTGTGCACAGGCGGCTGGACAACGCCCGAATCAAGCTCCAACTCGCGACCCGGCGACGCAAGGCGATGGGTCGGCTGCGGGAACGCCGATACGAGGCATGGGCCTTGGACGAACGACGCAAAGAGGCTGCCGCCGCTGACGACCTGAACATTACAGCCGGGGCGAGGAAGGAATCAGCGCTATGAAGAAAATCTGGACGTTGATCTCGGTGATGGCGGTGGCCAACATGCTGGCGCTGATGGCCTTCGTCGGTTGGCTGCAGGCCACCGATCGGCTGGACATCGAGCGCGTCAGGGACATGCGAAGCCTGTACACCGAGACGCTTACCGAACAACTCGCCCGGGAGCAGCTTGAGGCAGATCAGCTCGCCGAGGCGGAGAAGGCGAAGGAATTGGCGGCCGAGGAGGCGCTCCAAGGCGAGCCCATCGATTCGGCCGACTGGCTGAGAATCAACTGGGAGCTGCGCGAGCAGGACTCCGAGCGTCTGGAGCGGTTGCGGCGGGAGGTGGAGGATCTGAAGCGCACGCTGGCCGACGCGCGCGCAAAACTCAACGCCGACATCGAGGCCTTTGAGAAAATGAAGGAGGCCTTCGACGCAGAGCGGGACCGAATCGCGCGGATCGAGGGCGATGTGCAGTTCAAGAAGGCAGTGAGCACGTACGCCACGCTGAAGCCCGCCGCGGCGGTGCGGATGATGATCCAGATCATGGGGCAAACGCCCGCCGACGGGACCGACGGGACGCTCCAGGTCGTGTCGTATCTCAACGCGATGGATGAGCGAAAGCGGTCGTCGATCATCGGGGAGTTCGAGAAGACGGATCCGGCCCTGGCAGCGGACTTGCTGGAACGCCTCAGGATCTACGGGCTCGGCGCTCGTGGACCTGAGGATCCCGGTGGATGACGCACAGCGTATCGCCAGCACATTCGGCACCAGCATCCGACGCGGCTGCAAGGCCCGCGCGGGGAGACGATCAGGCCGATCGCTCCAGATTCGCGCTGATGCTGAACGTGCAACTGGCGGCGAAGATCCCGGAACTGGTGGGGAGAGAACGTCTCTCCGACAGACAGCTCGATGCGCAGGAACGGCGCGAAGAGCGGCGCTCGGACCGCGCGGACGCGCAGGATCGGCGGGCGAGCGACGCGGCGGCCCGCGCACGGATCCGCGATTCGTCCCACGCCGCTCGCACCGGTATACAGAGCCGCTCGATGGGTGTGCACGCGGGCGCCGCGGGCGAGGGCGCCGGGTCTGTTCGCCCGAACATGGGCCAGCCCCACACCTTCGGTCTGCCAGCGTCCGACCCAGCCGCCGCGCGAGATGCCGGGTCATCCACATCGCACATGAACAGCGAGAATGACAGGTCGACCGAGCACCGCTCAGCGAATGCGCGCGGCGGAGTCACACACGGCGGCTTCAACGCGATCCTGAGCCGTACGGCAACGACCTCGCAGTCGGCAGATTCGCCCGCAGCGAAGACGATTCCGGGTGTTTCCTCGGCCAAGGGGGGCGGTACGGCGTCGGCGCACCACGCACTGACCGCGTCGCGCTCCGCCGGGAGATTCAACGCCACGCGCACTGCACACGGCCGCGCACCCAGCCCGTCCAGCCAGGCCAGACCATTCCAGTATGATCAGCACAAGGTGCTCATGCAGGTTGGCCGCGGGCTCGCGGCGGCGCTTCGACGCGAGGGCGGCGTGGTCACGCTCAGGCTCGAGCCCGCGGCGCTGGGAAGACTGAAGATCCGGCTGGACCTGAACCAGGGCCGAGTCAACGCCACGTTCCGGGTCGAGAACGAATCGGCACGCCAATTGCTCGAATCCTCTCTGGACACGCTTCGCTCTTCTCTTGAGATGAGGGGCTTGAGCGTCGAGAGGCTGCACGTGGATCTGCGCGAGTCGTTGGCGCAACGGCAGCAGGACGGTTCGCACGACGAGCCGCGGGAATACAAGGACACTTCCGGCGGAGACCGGGAGCAACGGGGCGACGGAGATCCCCCGGAACAGCGGTCACGGACCGACCATCGTGAAGCGAGTAGAGACTCGCGTGTTCAAGGCGACGCGGAGCAGTCGGCTCAACAATCGGTGAGGTCGAACGCGGGGACCGCGGAAGACTTCCAGGCCGTGTCGGGGCTTGACCCCGGCGCAGATGAGGTCATAGTGCGCGTGCGGCTGGACGCCGTGGCTTGACGCGAGGATCGCGTTGCACGGAATCCGGGCGGCTCGACGTGGCGCAAGGACGCGCCCGTGGACCCTGCGGCACGAACGCGTGGCCGAACCGGAGGATCCGCGATGGAAATCATCGAGGCGCTGGGTTCGCGTGCGCCCGCCCAGACTGAGAACAGGTTCAGCGATCTGTCCTCGCAGGAGTTCGTGGAGATCATCTTCGCCGAACTCGCCAACCAGAACCCGCTCGAGCCGAGCGATACCGGGGCGCTGCTCGATCAGCTATCAACGCTGAGGTCGATCCAGTCCGACATCGATCTGCAGAGCAAGCTCGAATCGCTGGTCGCGCAGAACGAGCTGACCTCGGCGGCGAGCATGATCGGGAAGTTCGTGTCCGGCGTCAGCGCGGAGGGCGAGTTCGTCGAGGACTTCGTGTTCTCCGTCACCCGCACACAGGATGGACCAGTGCTCAATCTCGACAGCGGGAAGCGGCTGACCCTGGCCAACGTGCATGAGATCGTCGATCTCTCGCAGTTCCGGTCGCGCACGTCGCAGGCGGGGGGGCAGCCGTGACTCCGATCCCATTGGGTCTGTTCCAGCTGCTCGGATCCGCGGCGGCATCGGTTGTTCGTCCAACGAACAGCACGTCCGTCGAGGGCGTCAGCTTCGACGAGCTGCTGGAGCTTGCCCGATCCGGTGAGATCGCGTCGGGCCGAGGCGTTGAGATCCAGTCGGACCTGGACCTCACGTTGACCAACGATCAACTCGCGCGGCTGAGTGAGGCGGCGGATCGCGCCATGGCCTCGGGCGCGACAGATGTCGTGGTCACACTCGACGGCATGGCGTTGCGGCTGGATGTTCAGGCGCGGCGGATCGTCGGCGTCGTCGATCTGCACCGGCAACGTGAGCTCATCGGCATCGATGGATTCATCAGCGCGGCGCCCGCCGCCGAGGGCAACGAGCCGGTCGCCGGCCCTGGCGTGGGGACGCTCCCAGAGAGTCCGTCTCTTCTGAGGGCGCTGTCTCAGATCAAACGGGCCGGGTGACGGGCCGAGTCGGGCACACACTCCCGCTTCACCCGCTCGAACAGGAGGAAATGATGGCTTCGACAACCGCACTGTTCACGGGCCTGTCGGGGCTTCAGGCCCATTCGCAGAAGCTCAACGTCATCGGCAACAACATCGCCAACGTCAACACGACGGCGTTCAAGTCCAGCCGAATGCTCTTCAGCACCCAGTTCTCGCGCACGTTCAGTGAAGGGACGCCTCCGGGACAGTCTACGGGCGGCTCCAACCCGCTTCAGATCGGTCTGGGTGTCAACATCGCCGGCACGCAACGCGATTTCAGCACCGGATCGATCACACCGACGGGCGATCCGAGCCACCTGGCCATCGAGGGCGGGGGTTTCTTCATCGTCGAATCGCAGAGCGAGCGCTTCTACACGCGGGCAGGCGCCTTCTCCACCAACGCCCTGAACGAACTCGTGACGGTGGGGGGAGATCGCGTGCAAGGGTACGGTATTGACGCCGGGTTCAACATCGCCCAGGGAGCGCTCGCCGAATTGAGCATCCCGCTCGGCACGCTCTCGATCACCGAGGCGACCAGGAACGTGCGGTTCGCGGGCAACCTGAACTCCGACGGTGATACAGCGACGAGGGGCTCGGTCTCGCAACTGTTCGGCACGTTGGCCAACGGGCTGTCGGTGGTCGCGGGCGCGAGCGTCCCTCCGACAGGGACCAACGTGCTCGAGTCCGCGAGTCTGCTCACCGAAATCGAGGATCCTTCGCTGCCCGGCAGCGGCGCCGCCCTGTTCACACCGGGGCAGCAGATCCGACTCACTGGGGCGCAGAAGGGCACGAGCATCGTCCCCGACGCGACGCTGTCGATCTCGGCCGGCACCACGGTCCGGGATCTCATGGACTTCCTGACGCAGGCGCTCGGCATTCGCACCGGAACCGGGCCGAATCCGGACGGGCGCACACCCGGCGTCTCGCTCAATCCCGCAACGGGCGTGATCTCGATCAATGGCAACACGGGAACCGTGAACAACCTTGAGGTCGGCACCGAGCACATCACGCTGACTACTAGCGCGGGCACGTTTGTGCGCCAGCCGTTCGTCATGGACGCCGTCCAGCAGTCCGACGGCGAGAGCGTGCAGAGCACGTTCACGCTGTTCGATTCGCTCGGCGCCGAGCTGACCGCCAACATCTCGATCGTGCTGGAGGGCAAGTCGAGCGCGGGCACCTCGTGGCGGTACTACGTCGACTCGGGCGACGATTCGGATCTGGCCCTCGGCGTGGCGACGGGTGTGCTGGATTTCGACACGAACGGCCAACTGCTCTCGTCCGGTCTCGTGAGTATTCAGATCGACAGAGCGGGCACGGGCGCCGCTTCGCCGCTGGCCGTCACGCTGGACTTCGGCGACAGCGGTTCACCGGTGACCGCGTTCGCGGACCCCCAGGCCAACTCGCAGATCCAGGCGGTATGGGGCGATGGGTTCGCGCTGGGCACGCTGACGACGTTTGGCATCGGGCAGGACGGCGTCATCACGGGCGGATTCAGCAACGGGCAGACGCGGAGTCTGGGACAGGTCGTGCTGGCCTCGTTCACGAATCCCGAGGGACTCGTCGATCGCGGGAACAACCTGTTCAGCTCGGGCGCGAACTCGGGGCTGGCCGTCGATGTGACGCCGGGCACGTTCGGCACGGGCCGACTCACCGCGGGCGCCCTTGAACTGTCGAACGTGGATCTCGGGCGCGAGTTCATCGACATGATCCTGACGTCCACGGGATACACCGCCTCGTCGCGGGTGATCCGAACCGCCGACGACCTCTTGCAGCAACTGCTGCTGATCGGCCGATAACGGGGGGCACCGAACATGATCGCGCTGACCCGGCTGAACAACGATCGGTTCGTGCTCAACGCCGAGCTTATCCGGACGATTGAACAGCACGCCGACACCATCGTCACGCTCACGACCGGCGAGCGGCTGGTCATTAAGGAGAGCTCGAAGGAGGTGGTCCGAAAAGTGATCGAGTACGGTCGGCACCTCCGTCGGATGACACCGCCCCGGTAGCACAACGCGCGCTCGCCGCAACATTCTCCGCCCCTTGATTCCCCCCTGTTCAAGTCGAATCGGACCCAACCCGATGACCAATCTGAGAGATCTCAGGGTGGATCAGTGTCCGCATCGGGGAGGCGCCGCGCGTGGATATCGGCACTATCGCTGGATTGATTATCGCGTTTGCCGCGATCCTGATCTCCGTCGTCGTTAGCGGCGGGAGTATCACCGGGCTGATCAACGGCCCGTCGATCTTCGTGGTTCTCGTCGGGACGTTCGGCGCGACGGTCGTCTCGTTCCCGCTCGCCAGGCTCCTCAAGCTCCACACGGTCATACTCAAGAGCATCTTCAGCAAGCCCGGTGACGCCGTCGCGACGATCAAGGATCTCGTCCGGTACGCCGAGGTCGCCCGCCGCGAGGGCATCCTCAGCCTCGAAAACCTGATCTCGGAGATGCGCGACCCGTTCATAGTGCGGGGCGTGAAAATGGCGGTGGACGGCACGGACCCCGAGCTGATCAAGACCATCATGGACACAGAGCTCGAGGCGCTCATGGAACGCCACGGGCAGGGCAAACAGATCCTCGACACGATCGGCCGCTACGCCCCGGCCTTCGGCATGATCGGGACGCTCATGGGTCTCATTGCGATGTTGAGCAACATGGACGATCCGAGCAAGATTGGTCCGGGCATGGCGGTGGCGCTCATCACAACGCTCTATGGCGCGATCATCGCAAACCTCCTGACGGGCCCGCTGGGCGACAAGCTTCAGGCCCGTGATGCTGAGGAGGTGCTCATCAAGACCATCATCATCTCGGGCGTCATGGCGATTCAGTCCGGCGACAACCCACGCATCGTCGAGAGCAAGCTCATGACGTTCCTGCCTCCTTCCAAGCGTGAAGAGGCGCAGTCGGAGGCCGCATGATCCGCGCGACATGAGCAATGGCCAAACGCAAGCCAATTGAGAAGCCCTCCGTTCCCGAGTGGGTGCTCACCTACGGCGACCTGATGTCGCTTCTGCTGTGCTTTTTCATTCTGCTGGCTGCGTTCAGCGAGTTGAAGAAGGAAGAGGACTACCAGAAGGTGGTCGATGCGATCAGAGAGGCGTTCGGCTACACCGGTGGCGAAGGAAACGTCCCGTCGACCGATCTGCCGCTCAACTCGATGAGCAACGTGCTCGAGAACTTCGGGATGTACGGGGAGCTCAGCAAGAACATGCTCTCGAACACTGAGTCGGTGATCGCCGGGCAGAAGGACCGGACCACGACCATCCGCGAAGGCGAGAAGTTCGCCATCGGGGGTTCGTTGCCCTTCGAGGCCGGCTCGTCGGAATTGACCGACGGCGTCAAAGCCAGTCTCCTGCACGACATCGTGCCGAAGATGAGAGGCCGAACCAGCACGTTTGAGATCCGCGGTCACGCATGGGGGGCCGAGGATCTGGCCTCAGGGCTGGATCTTCGAGATCTTTCGTACCAGCGCGCCCGGGCCGTGGCCC